>JAKDKP010000434.1 GCA_030453285.1 Propionibacteriales bacterium | reverse complement strand
GCGACAGCCTTGGGGTGATTGAGCGCGTGCGCCCAGTGCTCGATCCGGATCCGGCCGAACACCGGATCGGGGAAGTTGGCGATGTCTCCGGTGGCGAACACGGTCGGATCGCTGGTGCGTCCCTGGGCGTCAACCACGATCCCGTTGTCGACCTCCAACCCCGCCGTCTCGGCGAGCTCGGTCCGCGGGGTGGCCCCCACGCCGACCAGGACCAGGTCGGCCGGCACCTCCGTACCGTCCCCGAGCACCACCGAGCCCACCGAGGTGGGATTCGACCCTGCCTTGATCGACCGTACGGTGGCACCGGTGCGTACGTCGGTGCCGTGCCTGCGGTGCAGGTCGGCGAAGTAGGCGCCCATCACCGGACCCAGCGCGGCCAGCAGCGGCTGCTCGGCGTGCTCCAGCACTGTCACCTCGGCACCGGCATCGCGGAACGCCGAACCGACCTCGAGCCCGATCCAGCCGCCGCCGATCAGCACCAGACGGCGCCCCTCGGCTCGGGCGAGTTCGTCCTTGAGTCGCTCGGAGTCCTCCAATCGGCGCAGCGTCAACACACCGTCGAGTTCGGCGCCGGGCAGGGTGAGGCGGCGCGGTTCGCTGCCGGTGGCCAGCACCAACGTGTCGTACCCGATCCGTTCGCCTCCCTCGAGGGTGACTTCGCGAGCAGACGTGGTGATGCCGGTGACCTGCACGCCCGTACGGACGGTGATCTGCTGGTCGTCGTACCACTGTTGATCATGGAGGGTGACCTCGTCGAGCGCGGTCTCGCCCTTCAGGAATCCTTTGGACAACGGTGGACGGTCGTACGGGAGGTGCGGCTCGGCTGCCAGCAGGACAACCTCCCCGTCATAGCCGTCCTCACGCAGTGCTTCGGCTGTGCTGGCTCCTGCCAGTCCCCCACCGACGATGACTACTCGTCCCACGATGATCACTCCTGGTCGCTCGGTACGGACCGTCCGGCCCGCTGCCTCTCCTGGCCATTCAACACCCCGGGTCTGCGCTGCTCCCCGGTGGTGGTCGTTAGGCTCGACACCACCAGCCGACCTCTCCCTGGAGTCTCCTGATGACGTACCCAGAACAGTCACCCTCGGCCCCGGCCGGCCCCACCGGTCCCGATACCTCGCCAATGCCGGACGGGCCCCTGATCGGTCCGGTCCAGGCCCCGCGTCTGCACGTGATGACGTTCAATCTTCGCGTGGATCTCTCGCAGGAGACCCGGCCCGGCGATCCCGATCACTGGCCGGATCGGCAGCCGATCGTGACCGACCTGCTGGCACACGAACGACCTACCCTGCTCGGCGTCCAGGAGGCGACGTTCGGACAGTTGGGGGCCCTGGCGGAAGGGCTGCCGAATCACCGGATGCTCGGGTATGGACGGCAGGGTGGCAGCCGGGACGAACACACGCCCATCTGGTACGACCCGACCCGGATCGAGGTTCTCACCTGGGACCAGCTCTGGTTGTCCGACACTCCCCGAGTGATCGGCTCCACCTCCTGGGGCAACGAGACCACCCGGATTGTGGTGACGGCCAGGCTCAGGGATCGTGCGACAGGGAACGAATTCTGCATGATCAACACCCATCTCGACCACGCGTCGGAGTCTGCGCGGGTGCAGGGCGCGGCCGTCCTGCTCGAGCTGATCAACGCAGGCCGGGCCGATGGGCTGCCGGTCCTTCTCACCGGCGACTTCAACACCCGGGCCCATCACGGTGAGGCCTACACCGTGCTGGTCACCGACGGTCCGATGATCGACACCTGGGACACTGCCGAGCAGCAGCTCACGCCTGAGTGGAACACCTGTCCCGACTACGCCGAACCCGTTGTCGGCGGGGCACGGATCGACTGGGTGCTGACCACCGGCACACTGCGTACCCACAAGGCAGCGATCAACAACCACCGCAGCACCGCCGGAGGTCACCCCTCGGACCACCTGCCCGTCCAGGCCGTGATCGAGCTCGGCTGAGTGCCACCGGTCCTCGACTGCTGCGCCGCTCAATCGTGTTGCCGGTGGCAGGCGAGGACTTTAGGTTGACGGGGTGGACGCACCGTACCGATATGAGAACCTTCCCCTCGACACACCGGACGACGACCCCCGCTGGGCGGCGTACCTGGACATCTTCAACGCCGGCTTCCTGGATCGTCGCTCCGGCGACAAGTCAGTGGAAACCTTTCGGCGGCACCGGCGAGCCGACACCGCTGAGCTGGGCATGATCACCGCCGAGGGTCCCGGTCTTGATGGACGGCAACCGGTGGCGGCGTTCGCCAGCGCTCCGTTCACCCTGAACGCCGGCGCGGGCATCGTGGACTGCCAGGTGATCAACACGATCGCCGTTCGGGCCAGTCACCGTCGCCGCGGGTTGCTCACCGCCATGATGGATGAGCAACTCGGTGCCATGCGAGCCCGCGGACTCGGTTGCGCCACCTTGTCGGCCAGCGAGGCCACCATCTATGGCCGGTACGGATTCGGCGTGGTCAACCGCCTGGCCGAGATCGCCGTTGACACCAAGAAGTTCCGGCTCGCCGATCATGCCCCGGTCGTGGACGGAACGGTCGAGTTCGTCGACCCCGACACCCTGACCGATCACTTCGAACGGATCAATCAGGCTCACCAACTGCGTCACCGCGGAGCCTTCGGTCGGCAGCACGGCCACTTCCTGACCACCACCGGTGCCTGGGACCGTGAGGATGAGGGGCCGTCACGCGGCCTTCGTGCCCTGGTCCATTTCGGTACCGACGGTGTGCCGGACGGGTACGCGGTGTTCCGGCACAAGGGCTGGGACTCCAAGCCGATCACCACCCAGGTCGCCGAACTGTGCTCCGCCGACCCGACCATCGACCTGGCGTTGTGGCAGGGGCTCGCCTCGATAGACCTCGTCGAGCGGCTGACCGCCACCGTGTCGGTCGGCGATCCTCTGCCGTACGCGCTGGCCGACCCGTGGGCTGTCGAGTGCACGGGCGTGGAGGATGGCGCTTGGCTGCGCATTCTCGATCTGCCGACTGCCGTTGCCGAGCGAGGTTTCGACACCGACGGTGAGGTCGACCTTCCACGGGTCCTCGAACTGGATGCCGAGGTCCGACACCTCGCAGGTGTACTCGAGCGTGTCGGTGACCTCGGCGTGGGCCGGAGCGGCGGCGGCGATGCCGACCATGCCGATCCCGGTGACGAGTGCGGCGCCCGCAGACAGGCGGGTGGTGAGGCGCTTGGCCATGTGTTCTCCAATGAACGTGATGCGGTCGTCTCCTCGTCGCCGAGAAGCGCGGTCCACCGCAACGTACCTACAGGTGTCGAACGCCGCAACCGG
>JAKDKP010000433.1 GCA_030453285.1 Propionibacteriales bacterium | reverse complement strand
TGGGTGTCGCGGCCGACGACCAGGAGGGGCTCGCTCCGCTTGTCGCCGAGCTCACTGCGGGTGCAGGGCAGGCCCGCGAGGTGGGGTCGCGATGGGTCGACGGTCCGGTCTAAGACGAACACCCTTGTCGAAGGTCGTCGAAGCATTGGTCCGCCAGTCCAGCCCTGCTACCCGCACTCGACTTGCCTGGGCTCCCTGGCACCAGGGCCCCACCCGCTCGAAGATCGCGTAGCGAGTTCCGTGCGGTCCCATCGACCGCAGGAGTTCGTTGGACCGCTGCTCGTAGCTCTCGACCAGCGCCTTGGCGAGGGCCTGCCCGGCCCGTCCGGGGTCAGGTCAGTCGGAGCCAGCACGCAGGTCGGCTCGACACCGGCCGTCTCGAGCGCCCGCAGTCCCGACGCAAACTCGTGCGGCGACAGCCAGTACTGCGGAACCCGGAGCGCTCGTCGACACAGAGGGAGGCGCCCTGGACCGCTGCGGCCCACAGGCCACCCGCCAGATCGGGGCACGCCGCGACCAATCGCGACACGGCCGCGTGGTCGGCGCTGCTGTTCCCGCCAGCCCGCGGGCCGGCGCTTGGCTCCTGCGTCAGCGCCGTGTGCTTGGGGGCGCGGTGCGGGCCGCCCATGCAGGAGGAGCGAGTGCTGGAGCGAGTCTCACGACCAGACCATCCGCAGGATGTCCACGGTTTGGCGGCTGACGTCGAGCACCCCGAGGATGATTAGGACGAGCCACGCCACACGTAGTGCACGTTTCCACTGAGGACGGCCCTTGACGAAGTCCTCTGCTGCCAGGGCCACTGCGACGATGAGCAAGGACCACGAGAAGATGTGGAAGCGCGTACGCACGATGGCAGCCCCGAGGATGATCCAGTGCAGGTACGCAGGGATGGCCATGAGCGCAAAGCGCCGGAGCATCTCCCCGCGACGCCAGATCACGTACACCAGTGCCGGAAAAATCATTGCCTGAAGCACGAGCGAGGTGCGACCGCCCCACGGCTCAGCACCACCGATGATCCCACTGACGAAGGGGATGAGCGGCCAGACGATGCGGTCACCCGTGTCAGGCAACATCGTCTGCGCATACGCATCCGGCGTGGCTGTCATCGCCGGGTCCAGCCAGTTTCCGGTGTAGAGGTACTGCCTGACCGTCCAGAACGTCAGCGTCGCGAGACCAGTGACCGCGAGCGGGATCCACATGCGCAGGGCTCTGCCCACCGACGGAGACGGTGGACCTACTCTCCACCAGGCTGCCAGCGCGATGATCAGGGCAACGCAACCCACTGCCACAACGGACGTGGGTTTGCTGCTGATCGCCGCCACGAGCATGAGGCAGCTGATGACCAACGCCCATCTCTTGTATCGGCCACTAAAGACAACTGCGACGGCCGCGACAGTGAATGCGGCAGCCCCCACGTCGTTGTATGCCGCCATGGACTGTAGATACACGACCGGGCTGACGACTGCTGCGGCCGCCACCGGCGCTGCCAGCCGAGAGCCGAGACTGACCGCAATACCTGCTGTGCACAGACCGAGCCCGACCATGGTGAGCGTGTGTGTCCAGTGCGCGGCGACCGGCGAACCCATGAGTGCCGCCGGGGTGTACACGATCTCCATGAGAGGGAAGGCATTGACGTGCCGGAAAGGGCTCGCGTTCCAGCCACCGCGCTCCGCCCACGCCACCGGTGCGGGCCAGTGGTACTCGACCTCGTCCGTCCGAACGGGCGGCGCGAGTCCAGCGACGAGGGCAACCGTCACCACGGCAATCAGGATGATGACCAACAGCGGATAGGCCCTCCAAGCACGCATCGCTTCGAGGGCCAGCTCAGAGATCAACCCCTTCACGTCACTCCGCACCAGCACCGGAAGGAGTGCACCAACAGCCGCGAGCACGAGCGGGAGTGCCACATGCAGAAGGAACAGGTGGCCAGCAACCAGGGTGAGGACACCGACGATGAAGACCCCAAAGAGCGGTATCAGGCCTGCACTGGTCCACGGGTCAAGGAACAACCGTTTGCGAAGGATGGCAACGACGCCCAATCCCATTCCGAGGATGGCGATCACGAGGACCAGTGCACCGAGCAGTTGACTCAACATCTTGGACCTCGCGCTCAGGATTGCGGTGTGTGCACCACGGCTACGATGACGATAGTTCAGGCGGGGGCCATGGGGCCCTGGGAGAGGGGTATTTCATGGAGGACCTTGGCCGCATTGCGGCCATCATCCCGTGCCACAACGAAGCTGGCGCCATCGCCAAGGTCGTGGAAGAGCTGCGAGCCGCGGTTCCCTCGATGGATATCTACGTCTACGACAATGTCAGCACGGATGACACTGCCGCAGCGGCGAGGGCAGCAGGTGCCCACGTTCGCACAGAGGAGCGCAAGGGCAAGGGCAATGTCATCCGTCGAGCCTTCGCGGACATCGATGCCGACATCTATGTACTCATCGACGGCGATGACACCTATGACGCGGGCGCGGTGACCGACCTCATCGACGCCTTGGTCGAAGGACCAGCGGACCACGTGACGGGTGTGCGGCGGGCCACCGTCACGTCCGCTTACCGACCCGCGCACGAGGCAGGCAACCGCTTCTTCAACCTCGTGGTCGCCCGGATATTTCGGTATCCGGTGACGGACATGCTCAGCGGATACCGAGTCTTTTCGCGACGCTACGTGAAGTCATTTCCAGCTGTTTCACCGGCGTTCGAGATCGAAACGGAGATGACCATCCATGTCGTGAACACGAGAATGCCGCAGCGAGAGGTTCCCGTCGCCTTCAAAGATCGCGCGGAAGGAACCGAGAGCAAACTGCGAACCTACAGCGACGGCGGGAAAATCCTGCGCATGATCATGCGCTTGATCTATCACGAGCGTCCGTTGGCACTTGCATTTGTTCTGGCTGCGTTCCTACTGATCCTGAGCGGGGTGCTCATGATCCCCGTCGCGATCGACTACGTGGCCACCGGACTGGTGCCTCGGTTCCCCTCTCTCATCGTCGCCGCCGCACTGCTGATGGTGTCCGTGGTCCTAGTGTTGATGGGGATGCTCTTGGAAGGACTCACCCAGGTCCGGTCCGAAAATGCCCGAGCTGTCTATCTGTCCTATCCCCCGCCGCCCTTCAGGTCGGCTCCCAGCAAGCCGGCGGCCGGTGCGACCGGCACGGCGCCAACCTTGCAGGAGCCGTAGTCCGCGACCCCATACCGAAGAACTCCTTGCCAGCAGGTCCCCAAGCTTAGGCTGTCCGCATGACTCACCGTCCCCCCTTCGCCCCCGGCTCGACGCTGTCCGTCCAGGACGTCGCCGACCTG
>JAKDKP010000432.1 GCA_030453285.1 Propionibacteriales bacterium | reverse complement strand
CCATCGAGCCCACACCGCCTGCGGGAACAAGCCCCCAGCCAGCCGCCTGCCCACCGGCGTCACCAACCTCATGACCTCGAACAACGAGAACCGGACGTTCAGTGGCTGCGACACGGTCGGCCGAGGACGGCCTTCCGCCCGGCCAACGGTCACCGGACCATTCGCCGCGGGCGGCTTGGCTCAGCCAAGGGCAAACCTGACTCGCCTTGGGCGACCAGGTCTAGGCGACGAGGGTCCGCCTTTGCCGCCAGGCACGCCTCGCCGTCGTCGGCTCCGGCAGCAGTTCCCCTGGCGACAAGAACCGGTGCGTCAGGTGGGACTGCCCAAGGTGGCAGGCAGTGTCTGTGCCCAGGCGATCCGGATCTGGTCCAGGGGAAGAGAGAATTGATCATGCACGTCAAGGGTGGCACTCTCTCCTGGACTGGTGACCGTGCCGAGACGTTGGGCTCTGATCTCGTGTTCGGCGCACAGGGCGCCCATCCGATCCTGCTGCTCGGCAGCCAGGGAGATCAGAACGCGGCCGGCGGACTCGCCAAAGAGGGCGGCCGTGGGCTCAATGGTGGGCAACTCGACGGAAGCACCGAATCCCTTGCGCAGCGCGGCTTCCACCAACACCTGAGCCAGTCCACCGTCGGCCAGGTCGTGGGCCGAGGAGAGCAGGCCCTCCTGACTGGCGGTGATCATGATGTCGGCCAGCCGCTGCTCGTGATCAAGGTCGAGTACGGGCGGGCGCCCACCCAGATGATCATGGAATACGTCGGCCCAGACCGAACCGGACAGCTCTTCACGATTCTCACCCAGCAGCCAGACAGCATCGCCTTCGGTGGTGAATCCGACAGGTGTCCGGCGGGCAACATCATCGATCACGCCCAACACCCCCACCACTGGGGTCGGCAGGATCGGCGTCGTCCCGGTCTGGTTGTAGAAGGAGACATTGCCGCCGGTCACCGGCGTACCGAGCTCCCGACACCCGTCGACCAGGCCCCGAATCGCCTCGACGAACTGCCACATCACCGCCGGCTCCTCCGGCGAACCGAAGTTCAGACAGTCGGTGATCGCTACCGGTCGGGCACCGGTCACGGCAACATTCCGGTACGCCTCGGCCAGGGCCAACTTGGCACCCTCGTAGGGATCAAGGAAGGCAAAGCGTGAGTTGCAGTCCGTCGCAATCGCCACCCCCAGCCCCGTCTCCTCATCGATCCGCAGCATGCCAGCGTCCTCAGGCTGCGCCAGCACCGAGTCACCGCGCACATAGCGGTCGTACTGATCGGTGACCCAGGACTTGTCACACAGATTCGGCGAAGCAACCATGATCAACAACTGTTCGGCGAGCTCTGCCCCCGACTCCACTCTCGGCAGGACGTCTGCCGTACGCGCCTGGACGGCGTCCAGCCCGGCGGGTCGAGCGAAGGGCCGCTCATAGACGGGTCCTTCGTGCGCAACGGTGCGCGGCGGGACGTCGACGACGGTCTCTCCGCGCCAGTCGATCACCAGATGATCACCGTCGGTGACTTCACCGACGACGGTGGCCTGGACCTGCCACTTGTCACAGATCGCGAGGAACTCGGCAACCTTCGATGGCTCAACGACCGCCATCATCCGCTCCTGGGACTCGCTCATCAGGATCTCCTCGGGGCTCAGCGACGAGTCCCGCAGGGGTACCAGATCAAGATCGACGTGCATCCCTCCGTCCCCGGCGCTGGCCAGCTCCGAGGTCGCACAGGACAGACCGGCCCCACCCAAATCCTGGATCCCCTGCACCACTTTGGCGGCAAAGAGTTCCAAGGTGCACTCGATCAGCAGCTTTTCGGTGAACGGGTCACCGACCTGGACGCTGGGTCGCTTGCTCGGACCGGAGTCGGTGAAGGTCTCGCTGGCCAGCACCGACACCCCGCCGATGCCGTCACCGCCGGTCGCCGCCCCGTACAGGATGACCTGGTTGCCGACGCCCGAGGCATGGGCCAGATGCAGATCCTCGTGCCGCAGCACCCCGACGCACAAGGCATTCACCAAGGGGTTGCCGGCATAGGTCTTGTCGAAGACGACCTCGCCGCCAATGTTGGGCAGCCCCAGGCAGTTGCCGTAGCCACCGACCCCGGCCACCACACCGGGCAGCACCCGGGCAGTGTCCGGGGCAGCCAGTGGTCCGAAGCGCAGCGGGTCCATCACACCGATCGGTCGCGCGCCCATGGCGAGGATGTCGCGGACGATGCCGCCGACCCCGGTCGCGGCACCCTGGTACGGCTCGACGTACGACGGATGATTGTGGGATTCGGCCTTGAACGTGACCGCATACCCCTGACCGATGTCGATCACTCCGGCGTTCTCGCCGATCCCGGCCAGCATGGCGCCGACCCTGGTCTCCTGCGGAAGCTCCCCGAACCTCTTCAGATGCACTTTCGAGGACTTGTACGAGCAGTGCTCGGACCACATCACCGAATACATCGCCAGCTCGCATGACGTCGGTCGGCGAGACAGGATCGACCGGATCCGCTGGTACTCGTCGGGCTTCAATCCGAGTTCGGCCCACGGCTGCTGGACGTCGGGATTCTGCTGCGCGTCAAGGACGGTGTCTGCCACGCCTCACACGCTATCCGACGCGGGCGCCCTGCGGCGTCGCCGCCCACGGCCTCCGGCGCCCGGGGCTCGTGCTCGACGAGTCCTGCCGTCGGCACGGTAGTGGCGCAGCAGCCAACGCGTGCCGCAGAACCAGGCGATCGCCACCACGCCGGCCAGGACGCCCAGCACCCCGATGCCGGCGAAACCCCATCCCACGCCGAGCAGCAAGGTGATCACCAGTCCCGCCGACACCGTCGGCCGCCACAGCATCTCCCAGGGCAGGTGTCCCGGTGCGGGGCGCCACCAGTCTCGCTTGCCGGTCTGGTCGTCGGTGGTCCGCCAGATCGCCACACAAGTGGCGATCCCGGACACCAGCAGGAAGCCCAGCGCCGCCCCGCCCAATCCTTCGAACCGTTCGAGGGGACGCATCGCAAGCAGGCTGCTGCGATGCATCACTCCACGCAGCGCGGCATCGAGCAGGAAGATCAGGTACGTGGCCACCGTTGCCGCCGTGTCGACGCGGAACCAACGCCCAAGAACTCGTACGAGAGCCGTCAGTCCAGCCCAGACCAGAACGACACTGGCCACCAAGGAAACTGTGGGCACGCTGGTCCGCCACCAACCCACGGATCCGGCCAGCAGCAGGCTGGCCGGCAGCAGGACCAGCATCAGTGCCGGAACCCGGGCCGCCAACGGATTCCCGCGGCGCCACAGCAGGGCCGCCACCCCCGCGCCGGCGGCAGCCAGCACC
>JAKDKP010000431.1 GCA_030453285.1 Propionibacteriales bacterium | reverse complement strand
AAGAAGGCCGCCGCTGCACCGGCCGCTGCTGCACCGGTTGCCTCGAGCACTCCGGCCGAGGTGTCGGAGGAGGCCAAGAAGCTTCGCGGCACCACCGAGAAGCTCAGCCGCCTGCGCAAGACGATCGCGCACCGGATGGTCGAGTCCCTCCAGGTGTCGGCACAGTTGACCGCGACGGTCGAGGTCGACCTGACCCGCATCTCCCGCCTGCGCAAGCAGCACAAGGAGGACTTCCAGCGGTCCGAGGGCGCCAAGTTGTCCTACCTGCCGTTCATCACCAAGGCGGCGATCGAGGCGCTCAAGGCCTTCCCGAAGGTGAACGCGCAGATCGACAGCGAGGCCGGCGAGATCACTTACGCCGATGCCGAGCACGTCGGTATCGCGGTGGACACCGAGAAGGGCCTGATCGTCCCGGTGATCAAGGACGCCGGGGATCTCAACCTGGCTGGCTTGGCCAAGAAGATCGGCGACCTGGCCGAGCGGACCCGGACCAACAAGCTCAGCCCCGACGACCTGGCCGGTGGCACGTTCACCATCACCAACTACGGCTCGGCCGGCACCCTGATGGACACGCCGATCATCAACCAGCCGCAGGTGGCCATCCTCGGCACCGGTGCGCTGGTGAAGCGTCCGGTGGTGATCAGCGACGACAACCTCGGCGACACGATCGTGGTCCGCGACATGATGTACCTGTCGATGACCTACGACCACCGGATCGTTGATGGTGCCGATGCGGCCCGCTTCCTGTCCACCCTGAAGGCGCGCCTCGAGGCCGGCGAGTTCGAGGGTGAGCTCGGGCGCTGAGCCTGACGAAACCGTACGAGATGAGGGGGATCGGTGCTGTGGCACCGGTCCCTCTCGTCGTTGGTGCTAGAGATCCAGCAGGTCGCGAACGGCTGCCACACGCTGGCCCGCATCACTTTCCCACTGGTGTTCCGCGATGAGGGCGTCAGCCTGGTCGACATCGGTCCGTGCTTCGTTCTGCCTCCCCAGGCGCACCAGCAGCTCGATGCGATACAGCAGCGCCTCGAAGAGGGTGGCCGGATCGGCGTCGTCGTGACGGGCCAGCCCTCGGTCGAGGATGCCGAGCGCGGTCTCGTCCGCACCTCGGGCGTCCCCGTGCCGCGCCGCCACGTCGATCGCCCGCCCCAGACCGGTGCGTCGCTCGTCCGGCGACTCCTCCTGAGCGTCGGCGCGATAGATCCTGAGCCAGTTGCCGCCGACGTCGACCACGCTGAAACCGGTCGCCGTGCCGGCCTTGCGTCGAGGGCGCAACAGCCGCGGGATGCCGGCGACGGGGACCTTGCCGTGCCGGGCGCGCAGACCGTCGCGGAAGGAGTCGTACAGTTCGTCGGCATTCGGGACGGTGATGATCACGCCGCAGACCGAGGTCTCCGGGTCGAAGCCATCGATCCCGGACAGGTGGATGGCGATGTCCTCGCGTGCGACCACCGCGTACGGGTTGGGTCGTCGCTGCTCGTACGTGGTCGTGAAGCCGAGCGCGGCATAGAAGGACAACGCTTCGTCGAGGTCGAGGCAGGGCAGGATGGCGTAGCTGCGTTCTCCGGTCATCCCACCAGTCTGGCCCCCGGATCGGCTGGGCGCACATGAGTCGTAGGCTGAGGGTCATGCCCGTCGACTTCCGCCGTCTTGATCTTGGCATGCGGCTGATCCCCTATCTGGAGGCGTGGGACCTGCAGAAGGAGATCCACGCGCAGGTGGTGTCCGGCGCCCTCGACGACACCGTTCTGCTGTTGGAGCACGCGCCGGTGTTCACTGCTGGAAAGCGCACCGATGATCATGAACGACCCACCGGCGGCGGCACCCCGGTGATCGACGTCGATCGCGGCGGCAAGATCACCTGGCACGGGCCGGGGCAATTGGTGACGTACCCGATCATCAAGCTGCCCGATCCGATCAAGGTCGTCGACTTCGTTCGACGTCTCGAGGAGGCCATGATCAGGACCTTCACCGCATTCGGCATCAGCACGGGTCGGATCGGTGGCCGCAGCGGGGTGTGGTTGGCCGCCGACGCAGGAGGCCCCGAACGCAAGATCGCCGCGATCGGTCTCCGGGTTGCCTCGCAGACCACGATGCACGGCGTGGCGCTGAACATCCATCCGGACATGACCGACTACGCGCGGATCGTCGCCTGCGGCATTGCCGATGCCGGCGTGACCTCCCTCGCCGCCGAGATCGGTGCCGCGGTGGCGCTGACTGAGGTCGCCGACGTGTTCACCCCGCACCTGGCCGAGCTGCTCACCTTCGCGCCGTACGAGTCCTCCCCCGACGTCGCCGAGCCGCGCCCCGAACCCGGACGGGTACGCCGGATCACCCTGTGACCCGACTGCGCTCGGCGCCAGCGGGCGACGCCCGGCTCCCCACCGCAGGCGAGACCGGACCGGCCGCGTAGACTCGGCCCGGTGACGATCGCACCGGATGGACGCAAGCTGCTCCGACTTGAGGTTCGCAACTCCGCCACCCCCATCGAGAAGAAGCCGTCGTGGATCAAGACGACAGCAAAGATGGGCCCGGAGTACCGCGAGCTGCAGAACTTGGTGAAGACCGAGGACCTCCACACGGTCTGTCAGGAGGCGGGGTGTCCCAACATCTTCGAGTGTTGGGAGGATCGCGAGGCCACCTTCCTGATCGGCGGCGATCAGTGCACGCGGCGCTGCGACTTCTGCCAGATCGACACCGGCAAACCGGCCGACTTCGATGCCGGAGAACCCCTGCGGGTGGCCGAGTCGGTGCAGAAGATGCAGCTGCGGTACGCGACCGTCACCGGTGTCTGTCGTGACGACCTCCCCGACGAGGGCGCCTGGCTCTACGCAGAGACGATCCGCAAGATCCACGAGCTGAACCCGGGCGTCGGCGTGGAGATGCTGGCCCCCGACTTCACCGGCCACCAGCACTACCTCGACCAGTTGTTCGAGACCCGACCCGAGGTGTTCGCGCACAATGTCGAGACCGTGCCACGAATCTTCAAGCGGATCCGCCCCGGCTTCCGGTACGAACGGTCCCTGCAGGTGCTGCGCTGGAGCCGCGAGGCCGGCCTGGTCACCAAGTCGAACCTGATCCTCGGCATGGGCGAGACCCGCGAGGAGGTGTCCGAGGCGCTGCGCGACCTGCACGAGGCCGGCACCGAATTGATCACCATCACCCAGTACCTGCGCCCCAGCCCACGGCACCACCCGGTGGAGCGGTGGGTCAAGCCCGAGGAGTTCATCGAGCTGGCCGCCGAGGCCACCGAGATCGGGTATGCCGGAGTGATGAGCGGACCGCTGGTGCGTTCGTCGTACCGCGCCGGACGGC
>JAKDKP010000430.1 GCA_030453285.1 Propionibacteriales bacterium | reverse complement strand
AACGGTCTTTCTGCGCGGCGGCGGCGACGGTTTCGTACTCGGCAGCCAGTTGCGCGATCGAACCCCAGCGATCCTGCTCGGCGGTGATGGTCTCGTGCGCCGACAGCTCGGCACCGGAGTGCTGCACCACCCCGTAAAGCACACTGCGCGAACTCGCGTCGGGGCTGTCCGAGGGGTGCGGCTCGGCGTGGTCGTCGTCGGCACGGTCGAGGATCATATAGGCCCGGTTGGACTGAGCGCCACGGGTCATCGCGACGTAGAAGTTCTCACGCGTGCTGGTCGGCTCGACCAGCACGTGCGCGGTATCGCAGGTGACGCCCTGCGCTCGGTGAGCGGTCACGGCATACCCGAGGTCACCCAAACACACTCACCCGTGATCGTGCGCATGTGCGCGCTTCCAGTCTATCGGCCAACCCGGGCGCTAGTTAGATTTCCCGAACTTTGCGGCACGTCCACCGTGGTCTCAGTCGAACGGCCGCGACCGAGCCGGTAGGAGGGTGCAACCTTGTGAGCACGATTCCGCCGCGACGCCCGACGCTAGCTAGGCAGAGGGCGGCGTTCCCTCCGGGTAGCGGCGAAGGGAGCAGGGTGCCGACCTGTGTCCGTCGAGACCAACTGCTGGTCGAGCGTCGTAGTGCCTCGCAGAACGATGGTCATTCCCCGAACGTGCCCAGATAGGCGGCTCATCGGGCGTTAGCGGGGTCTGCCCCGGTTCATGCTCGAAGAGCCGCCTAGGCTCTTGGAACCAGATAGGCTGAAGGCGTGGCTGAGTTCATCCTATTCTGCGTGCCGACCATCATCTACGTGGTCGTGCAGTCACGCGGGAAAGATCGAACTACCAGTGCGTCGATGAAGCGGGCAGGAGCAACCTGGGGCACTCCATCAGCATATGGATGGGCGTTGTTGCTCCTGCTGCCGCTCGTCCTGACGGGATGGCTCGCCATCGTTTTGGTTCCCACCGAGGTACTGCAGATGCCGGGCGTCTCGATCGCGCAACTTACCTCTGTCGGCGTTGCTGTCGGGATCGTGCTTCGGGCCATCGGTGAAGAAGTGTTCTTCCGAGGACTGCTCGGCGGTGTCCTCATCCGGCGACTCGGCTTCGGATGGGGCAACCTTCTCCAAGCGCTAATATTCCTCGTTCCCCATCTGGTTCTGCTGCTGGTCGACATCCGCCTGTGGCCGGTCATCCCGGTGCAGTTCGCGGCCGGCTGGATGCTGGGCTGGCTCCGTCACAAAACCGGATCCTTCGTGCCGGGCGCCGCCGTCCACACAGCAGCTAACATCGCCGCCGGACTCATCGCAGGCTAACTGGCCGAACACCAGGCATGACCTTCACTCACGAGAACTGATCGAACCAAGACGGACTTACTTTCGCGACTCCGCGGGGTCCCGTGGGGGAGCAAAAGTAGTCCGGTCTTGATCGGCTTGTTTCTGCGGTTCTTAGTCTACGACAGAGCGCCGCAACCTGCCTGCCATCGCTGCGAGGGTGCGGCCCTGCTGTTCGGCCTGGTCAGTCTGTGCTCGTCTCTGTTCTACGGGCAGGCAGGCGTATCAACGCGGCTGTGCCGATAATGGCGAGGACGATGGCTGTCATCACCATCGCGGTGGTGAACCCGGTTTGTTGCACTCCGAACCCGGCCAGGAGTGGCCCGAGCGCGAGACCTCCGGCGTAGGCGAAGTTGTAGAGCGCGAACGATCCCCCAAGGGTGGGCGGGTTCGACCGGAAGCCCTGTTCGCTGATGAGCGTGGTCGCGGGTGCCAGCAGCAGTGCCGAGGAGATACCGAGCAGCCCCATGCCGATGCAGGTCTGCCACAGTTCACCGGCCCAGCCGATGACCAGCAGAGAAGCAGCGGCAACTGCAACACCGGAACCGATGAGTACCCTCGGCGATGCCGTGCCGACGTATCTCCCGACGATGGGGTTTGCGATGATCGCCGCGAGTGAGGCCAGCCCGAAGAGCAGGCCGATGATGAGCGACCCGGCCCCGAGATGTACGGGGAGCACCGGCTCGATGGCCGAGAGCACGCCCGCGCCGATAGCGACGGCGAGCACGATGGAGAACGAGCCGGGTACGCGCAGCACCGCCAGCGGGCCTGCTGTGTCGTCGGTGACCCGTGGAGAGCCTTTGACGAGGACGATGCGCAGCACCCCGTCAGCCAGGGCTACGGCGGCGGCGAGCAGGAACGGGGAGGCGGTGCCGAGGTGTTCGACCATGAACCCGGCCACAGGCGGGCCGAGCAGCACGCCGAGGGTGAGGCTGGAGATGGCGATCCCCATCGCCTGACCACGCTTGTCGATACTCGTCGTCGCCGCGATCAGGGAGAGCGCGGCGACCCAGGACATGCCGCCGGCGATGCCCTGCGCCAGGCGGGCGACGAGCAGCAGCCAGTAGGGGCCGCCGGTGGCGAACAATAGGGTTGCTGCGGCGAGCCCGACCATGCCGATCAGTAGCGGGGTCTTCGGGCCGTGTCGGTCGACGATGTGCCCGGCGAACAGGGTCGCGACGATCATCGCGACCGCGTAGGAAGCGAAGAGGACGCCCGTGGCGGCTGGCCCCTGCTCAACCACGGCGGGAAGCAGCGGGAGCACGGGCACGGCCAGGCCGTGCACGAGCATGTCGGTGAACATCGCGGCCGCGCCGACGATGAGAGCGCGGGCCGGGGTGGTACCTCGAATATGCGAGGCGGGGTCGTGTGTCGTCATGAGGCGACGACTCCTTTCTACGTCAACAACCCCCTTGCCAGCGCCGTCATAGTGGCGCTCAACTCGTCGGGTTGCGGAAGATCATCAGGGCGGGTCACCGCAGTCACGGTGAGCCCCTGTAAGAGCACCAGCACCAAGCCCGCGACCGTCTCAGGATCGGCCTCGCCCGTGCTGGGGAGGGTGGCAGCGATCTGAGCGCGCCAGGTATCGAGAGCGGCGTTCTTCTCAGCGCGGTCACTGAGCGCTTGCGGGGCAACGAGCACCGTGCTCGCGGCCAATGCGCGGAACAGGGCGTCATCTCGCACCAGCGTCACGAACTTCGTCAACAGCGCCGAGAGTGTCGTCTCGCTGTTGCGGAAGAGGCGGTTGCCGTACTCGGCCCAGCCCCACGTGAGCGCTTCCTCCAACAGCACGGCCTTGGAACGGAAGTGGTGATGCAAAGCGCCACGGGTGACACCGGCACGTTCAGAGACGTGCTCGAATGTCGCCCCCCTCCACCCCTTCTCTTCGAAGGCCATCAACGCCGCCTCAAGCAACGCCAGACGCGTACGCTCCGCGTCCTCAGCAGTCCGTCTCATACATACAGGCTAACACGTATGGGTGATTCATGGTCCGCGCC
>JAKDKP010000429.1 GCA_030453285.1 Propionibacteriales bacterium | reverse complement strand
TCGGCCTTCATATAGCGGTGGGCCCGATGTTCGGTGGTGTTCCGGGTTCCTCATCCCGGGCGGGGACGGCGTCGGAAACCTGACGGTCTGTGGAAGGATCCATCTTGGTCGCCTCGAGCACCTCAAATCATCAAACCGCTAGTTCGGCCCGTACCGCGGAAGCGGCCGGCCGAATTTCATTCGCAAAGATCCACGAACCACTGGATGTGCCGAACCTGCTGGCATTGCAGGTGGAGAGCTTTGATTGGCTCGTCGGCAACGACAACTGGAAGACCCGTCTGGAGACGGCGCGTGCCGAAGGCATCACCAGTGTCGCCGACACGTCGGGCCTGGCAGAGATCTTCGAAGAAATCTCCCCGATCGAGGACTTCCAGGGCACCATGTCCCTGAGTTTCTCGGAGCCGGAGTTCGCGGACCCGAAGTACACCGAAGCCGAGTGCAAGGACCGCGACGCCACGTTCGCCGCGCCGCTGTACGTCAAGGCCGAGTTCATGAACAACAACACGGGTGAGATCAAGCAGCAGACCGTGTTCATGGGCGACTTCCCGCTGATGACCGGCAAGGGCACCTTCATCATCAACGGCACCGAGCGTGTCGTGGTCTCCCAGCTGGTTCGTTCCCCGGGCGCCTACTTCGAGCGCACCCCGGACAAGACCAGTGACAAGGACATCTTCACGGCGAAGATCATCCCGTCCCGTGGTGCCTGGTTCGAGCTCGAAATCGACAAGCGCGACCAGGTCGGCGTCCGGCTGGACCGCAAGCGCAAGCAGTCCGTGACCGTGCTGCTCAAGGCCCTCGGCTGGACCGAAGGGCGCATCCTCGAGGAGTTCGGCCAGTACGACTCCATCCGCACGACCCTGGAGAAGGACGCGACGGAAACCAAGGAGGAGGCGCTGCTGGACATCTACCGCAAGCTGCGCCCGGGCGAGCCGCCGACGGTCGATGCCGCCGAAGCGCTGCTCGACAACCTCTACTTCAACTCCAAGCGCTACGATCTGGCCAAGGTCGGCCGCTACAAGATCAACCACAAGCTCGGAGTCGAGACCCCGCTGGACGCCCCCGACGCATCGGTGCTGAACAACGATGACATCGTCGCGATGATCAAGTTCCTCGTTGCGCTGCACGCCGGTGAAGCGACCGTCCCGGGCGTTCGCAAGGGTGCCAACGTCGACGTCCGCGTCGAGGTCGATGACATCGACCACTTCGGCAACCGTCGTATCCGCGCCGTCGGTGAGCTCATCGAGAACCAGGTCCGCACCGGGCTCTCCCGCATGGAGCGCGTCGTCCGTGAACGGATGACCACGCAGGACGTCGAGGCCATCACGCCGCAGACGCTGATCAACATCCGGCCCGTGGTCGCAGCGATCAAGGAGTTCTTCGGAACCTCCCAGCTCTCGCAGTTCATGGACCAGAACAACCCGCTCGCCGGACTGACGCACAAGCGTCGCCTGTCCGCGCTGGGCCCGGGTGGTCTGTCCCGTGACCGTGCCGGCATGGAAGTCCGTGACGTCCACCCCTCGCACTACGGCCGCATGTGCCCCATCGAAACCCCTGAAGGCCCGAACATCGGCCTCATCGGTTCGCTGGCGACGTACGCCCGCATCAACAACTTCGGGTTCATCGAGTCCCCGTACCGCAAGGTCGTCAACGGTCAGGTCACCGATCAGGTCGACTACCTGACCGCCGACGAGGAACTCGAAAGCATCATCGCGCAGGCGAATGCCCCGATGACCGATGACCTGCGCTTCGCCGAGGACCTGGTCCTCTGCCGTGAGCGTGGCGGCGGCGGCGAGCCCGTGCTCGTGGAGCCGGCCGAAATCGACTACATGGACGTTTCTCCGCGCCAGATGGTCTCCGCGGCCACCGCGCTGATCCCGTTCCTGGAGCACGACGACGCCAACCGTGCCCTCATGGGCGCGAACATGCAGCGCCAGGCCGTGCCGCTGCTGGCTTCGGAAGCCCCGTTGGTCGGTACCGGCATGGAGAAGTACGTGGCGGTCGACGCCGGCGACTCCATCACCGCTGCCAAGCCGGGTGTGGTCACCGAGGTGTCCGCGGATCTGGTCACCGTCATGAACGACGACGGCACCGACTCGGCCTACCCGATCATGAAGTTCGCCCGGTCAAACCACGGCAACGCCTACAACCAGCGGGTGCGGGTCTCCGAGGGTGAGCGTCTGGAATACCAGTCGATCATTGCCGACGGGCCGTCCACCGACAACGGTGAGCTGGCCTTGGGCAAGAACCTGCTGGTGGCCTTCATGTCCTGGGAAGGACATAACTTCGAGGACGCCATCATCATGTCCCAGCGCATGGTTTCCGAAGACGTGATGACCTCCATCCACATCGAGGAGCACGAGGTCGATGCCCGCGACACCAAGCTTGGTGCCGAGGAAGTCACGCGCGATATCCCGAACGTCTCCGAGGAGATCCTGGGCCAGCTCGACGAACGCGGCATCATCCACATCGGTGCCGAGGTCGAGGCCGGCGACATCCTGGTCGGCCGTGTCACCCCCAAGGGCGAAACGGAACTGACCCCGGAGGAGCGTTTGCTGCGGGCCATCTTCGGCGAGAAGTCCCGCGAAGTGCGTGACACCTCCCTGAAGGTTCCCCACGGTGAATCAGGCACCGTCATCGGTGTCCGGATCTTCGAACGCGACAACGACGACGAGCTGCCCCCGGGCGTGAACCAGCTGGTCCGCGTCTACGTGGCCCAGAAGCGCAAGATCGCCGACGGTGACAAGCTGGCCGGACGCCACGGCAACAAGGGCGTCATCTCCAAGATCCTGCCGGTCGAGGACATGCCGTTCATGGAGGACGGCACCCCGGTCGACATCGTCTTGAACCCGTTGGGTGTCCCCGGCCGCATGAACGTCGGACAGGTGTTGGAAATCCACCTCGGCTGGGCCGCGAAGCAAGGCTGGAAGATCGAGGGCGAACCGGACTGGGTGAAGGAACTGCCCAACCTGCCCCGTGAATCCGGTCCCACGACCGTCGCCACCCCGGTGTTCGACGGTGCCGAGGAGGACGAGATCCGCGGATTGCTGGATCACACCAACGCCACCCGGGACGGCAATCGCCTGATCGGCAACTCCGGCAAGGCCCATCTGTTCGATGGCCGTTCCGGACAGCCCTTCCCGGACCAGGTGTCCGTGGGCTACATGTACATCCTGAAGCTGCACCACCTGGTCGACGACAAGATCCACGCCCGTTCGACCGGACCGTACTCCATGATCACGCAGCAGCCGCTGGGTGGTAAGGCGCAGTTCGGTGGCCAGCGCTTCGGTGAGATGGAAGTGTGGGCCCTCGAGGCCTACGGTGCGGCT
>JAKDKP010000428.1 GCA_030453285.1 Propionibacteriales bacterium | reverse complement strand
TTGGCCATCCCGCCGGCACCCCACGAATACCTGGGCCATGATCAGATCGCGACTCTGCTGGACACTTTCCACCGGTGGCGGGGCGAGCGACGGCTGGACCACATTGCCGTACGGGCCAACGGGGTGCCCGGATTCGGGCTATACCTGGGTGGGCTCGAGGGGGCCAGGATGCGTCCAGCCGGGGTTCTGGTCCTCACTTCGTACGAGAAAACGGATCAACTGCGTGCATTGGTTCCTCGGCCGTGAGGTTCCGAACCACTTCGGTCTGCCGGCGAGCCTGTACCCACCCGTGGACCTGCGGGTCGGTGGCTACCGTGGTGACCATGGGACTGTTCAACCGGAAGAAGAAGACTGAAGATCTGCCCTCCAGCGGACACGAGATGGACGATCAGGTGTTGCAGCAACTGGGGCAGGTCGGAGCTGATCTTGGTCAGCCCCGGCTGTGGGAGCACTTCGTCTACTGCGACGACGAAACCGGGGCACGGCAGCTCGCACAGCAGGCGGCCGCCGCCGGCTGGACCGTGCAGCCGGTCGCCGAGGGATTCGGCGTCGTCGCCAGCCGTACCGAGCTGGTGAACCCACAGACCGTGGCCGCCGCCCGAGCATTCTTCGAGTCGCTGGCCGTCTCGGTGCCCGGCGGCGACTACGACGGCTGGGGCGCCGAGGCCGGCTGACCTCGGTCGTCAGGTGGCGCCCCCGGCAGTGTGATGTCTCAGGACATCCGCGACGGTTGCCCTACGGCTTCGTAGGGCCACGGTCGTTCTTCGGGGTCGGCCCTGATGGTCGGCCGATGGGTTGGTGGTCGCGGGTGGGTGGTGGACGAACTCGCGGAGGATTTCGTCGGCGGGCGGTCGTGTCCGGGTGACCCCGACTTTCGGCGTCTGGATGGCGCGGCGCGCGCACTTCCTCGCGTGTCCGCCCGTCTGGATGTCGAAAGTCGGGTGCTGGGCCTTGGTCCCTGACACCACCGCGAACCCTCCTCGGCACCTGTGGCTGAAGTCCTGAGCCAGAACAGTGGCGCCCCCGGCAGGACTCGAACCTGCGACCTAGAGATTAGAAGGCTCTTGCTCTATCCAGCTGAGCTACAGGGGCCGACGCGGCAGCATTCTACGACGTCGGTGCCGACGATCCGGACAACCACCGGATCACCTGACACGATGGGGCCACCGACATCACGGCGAAGTGGTCGCCGGGAGCAGGTAGCCTTGGCGCCATGTCCGTGCTGCCTGCCGCCTCCGACCAGTCGTCGGTCGAATCGGATCAGGTGACTCGCGTCGAGCGTCAGCAGATGCGACGGTCGGGGCTGCCGGTGCCGACGCGTCCCGATGATCCGATCGGCAAACGGATCCTCACCAGTGGGTGGACCTGGGCGTACGTCGCCCTGCTGCTCGCGTACGTGGGCTGTGTGATCGGGACGTACCAGATGATGGTGCCCGAGAAGGTGCTGCCCAACGGCGTGGTCCCCGGCATGAGCGAGGGTGGCCTGAAGGCGGCGAACCGGCTGGCGTTGATCACCGCGATTCCGTTGGCGATCGTGCTGATGCTGGCCGATCGATTCCGTACCCAGGGATTCCTCAAGCGCCTGTGGGTGTGGCTGTTCACCTTCGGCTGGGGCGCCTTCGTTGCCACCTTCGTGTCGGCGCATCTGAACACGTGGGTGTCGCAGTTCCTCAGCATCGTCGGCGATGGCGATCCGTCGACGTCGGTGCGGGCGGCGATCTTCGTCGCTCCGTTTGTGGAGGAGGCCGCGAAGGGCACCATCCTGTTCTGGATCGCAATCCTGATCCGCTACCGCTGGGTGAGCCGGCTGGGAGGTCTGGTGCTGGCCGGGCTGTCGGGTGCGGGGTTCGCGTACGTCGAGAACATCATCTATTACGCCCGCGTGCATGACTACGTGGTGAACACCGCCGGAACCGGCACCGATCCGATGGCGGCCATGTTCGAACTCTTCATCGTACGAGGCGGATTCAGCTTCTTCGCCCATCCGGTGTTCACGATGATGATCGGGCTGGGACTGGTCATCGCGTTGCGTGCCTGCAGCAAGATCGTCCGGGTCGTCGCACCGCTGGCCGGCTACCTCGGTGCCGCGCTGCTGCACATGGCCTGGAACGGTTTCGCCTCGACGGTTCAGCAGCCACGACCGCTCTACATCTTCCTTGCGCTGCCGATCGTGTTCGTCCTCACGTTCTTCATCATTCGCCAGTACGGCAGGGAGAAGCGTCTGCTCCGTGCCCGACTGAGCGACTACACGTTGATGGGGTGGCTCAGCGAGTCGGACCGGGACGTCATCTCTCAGGCCTTGAAGCGTTTCTGGGCCCGGTGGTGGGCCTTCTTCGAGGGGCCGGTGGTGTGGTGGAAGATGATCACCATGATCCGGCTCGGCACCGAACTCGGCTATCTGCGCGATGCGATGACCCGGGGGCTGGTCGATGAGGCCGGCCTGATGCGCGAGCGCCAGATCTTCGCGGAGATGGAGCAGTTGCGGCTCGACGGCATTCACCTCGAGCCGCTCTCCAAGGTCGTCTACCCGTGGACCCGGATCGCGGAATGGAACCGAGACCGCAAGCAGGGCAAGGCGCTGCCCGGCTACGCACCGCCCTCCTACGCCCCGCCCGGCTCGGCGGTGGGTGCCGGCATCGGCGGTGGAGCTGCGCCATACTCACAGGTGGACCCGACCTGGGCTCCACCGGGACGCTGATCCGACCCGGTACGAAGAGGGTGTACGTGGGTCACCTCGCCTGCATCCCGACGAAGGTGGAGGCGCCATGGCGAGCGAGCTCGAGCAGGCTCTGACCGACTTCCGCGCCGCCGTCGCTCCGATGACACTGCCGTTGCGATTGCCGGAGGTCGAGCGCCAGGAGCAGACCGCGACCGCGATCACGCGGCAACTCGACGACTACGTCCTGCCGCGACTGGCCACCATCGATGCGCCGTTGTTGTGTGTGGTGGGCGGCTCGACCGGTGCCGGCAAGTCCACCCTGGTGAATTCACTGGTCGGGCGCCGAGTGACTCGGCCTGGCGTGATCCGGCCGACAACGAAGGCGCCGGTGCTGGTGCATCATCCCGACGATGCGCACTGGTTCACCGACGAGCGCATCCTGCCGCAGATGGCGCGCACCACCGGCGATGCCGAGGCGCATGGCACCCGATCGCTGCAACTCGTTGCCGACGACACCATCCCGGCCGGCCTGGCACTGCTCGATGCCCCCGACGTCGACTCGGTGGACGAGCGCAACCGGGAACTCGCCGCTCAACTGCTGGCGGCGGCCGACCTGTGGCTGTTCGTCACCTCGGCAGCGCGCTATGCCGATGCGGTCCCGTGGGGCTACCT
>JAKDKP010000427.1 GCA_030453285.1 Propionibacteriales bacterium | reverse complement strand
CGGTCGCCGCTGGTTCGCGTTGACATTCTCGAGATCATCTGTCTATATATTGGACTGCATCATCGAGTTCGTGGACGATGGACCAGAAGATTGAAGTGGGTCCGGTCCCCTCGAGTTGATGATCAACAACGACTGATCTGCCGTCCTGGCAGGTCATCGCTCATATTCATGCGTACTCGGGGGAGTCGTTTTCATGTCGCGTTCACGCGCGCCGTTCTGGCGCTGTCGTCCTGCCCTTGCCGTGCTTCTGGCGGCCATCCTGGCCATCGTTCCGGCGGCCCGAGCCGAAGCGGCGCCGAGTCGGCCAACAGCCGTCCCGGCTCCCACCGGCAACGAGGCAGTGATCACCGTCAAGGTTGCCGGCGATCGCACCGGGGCCACCAGCACCAAGGGTCTGGCCGGCGTCACCCTGCAACTGTTCGACGGCACCAGTGCTCCGACCACCCCGGTCAGCGGCGCCTGGGCCACCTGTGTGTCCGATGCCGAGGGGGACTGCTCGTTCGTCGTGCCCGACACCCAGTTCCGCGGAGCCAATCGCGAGAAGCAGTTCTGGGTCAAGCAGACCGCCGCACCGTCCGGCTGGTACGCCAACAACGATCTCGTCACCGGAAGCGCCGACGATCAGGGCGCCAGCCCGTACGCGTTCCGCACCGGCACTCGGCTGCGCGCGGGCGCCACGTACCGCTCGACGGTGAACTTCATGGGCAACAACACCAGCCTGACATCGAGGACGGCCAGCTCCGGCGCCTGGCAGAATTCGCGCAGCAACCCGCAGTTGGAGACCAGTTGCACCTCCGGGCTCAAGGTGGCCCTGGTCCTTGACCTGTCCGGCTCGATCGAGGAGGCCGGCGCCACGCAGACACTGCGTGACTCGGCGAAGGGATTCGTTGATGCCTTGAGTGGCACCGGGTCCTCCCTGGGGCTGTACACCTTCGCCAGCACCGCTCCCAAGAGCAATGTCAGCAGCGGAATGAACCACCCGATGCGACCGGTCGACGGCAATGTCGCAGCGATCAAGGACGACATCCAGGCCTACACCGCCACCGGCGGCACCAACTGGGACCAGGGTCTGTGGCAGGTGGCCAACGCCGACCAGGACTATGACCTGGCCGTGGTGGTCACCGACGGATTGCCGACCTTCTACGGTCCGAGCACGGATGGTCCGGGCAACTACACCCGCTTCACCGAAGCCGAACAGGCCATCGCCTCGGCCAACGCCCTGAAGGCCAAGGGCACCCGTACGATCGCCCTCGGCGTCGGTGCGGGTCTCGCCGGAGACGCCAGCAACCTGCGTTCCATCTCGGGCCCCACCCGCTACGCCTCCGGCACGTCGGCCAACGAAGCCGACTACTTCCAGGCTGATTGGAACGAGCTGGCCTCCCTGCTGGAGACGCTCGCCAAGGGTGCGACCTGCCAGGCCGGCGTCACGGTCTCCAAGCGTGCCGTGGCCGCCGATGGTTCGTCCGCCTCATCGGCTGGGTGGGAATTCACCACCACCGTGACCGACGGCCCCGGCACGGTGTCGTCGCCGGCGGCGAAGACCACCACGAACCAGGGCAGCGTTGACTGGAAGGTCGGCTACACCTCTCCGGATGCTTCCGGCACCACCGTCCGGATCACCGAAACGGCCAGGGCCGCCTGGGATCTGGACAGCGCCACCTGCACCATCAACGACAAGCCGGCGACGTTCTCGCGCGATGGCAATGCGATCGACGTCAAGGACGTCGGCGTCGGTGATCAAGTGGCGTGCGAGGTGATCAACACCGAACGCCCCAATCTCGCGGATCTCAAGATCAGCAAGACCGCAACACCTTCGTACGATCGCGACTACGACTGGGAGATCACCAAGGACGTCGATCGGAACTCGGCCACGGTCCCCGAGGGAGACCAAGCCTCCTTCGCCTACTCCGTGACTGCCACCCCGAGTGCGGCCCAGGACAGCAACTTCTCCGTCACCGGGACGATCACCGTCACCAACCCGAACCCGGTGCCGTTCACCGACGTCACCGTCGATGATCAACTTCCCGGTGCCACCTGCTCGGTCGACGGAGGGACCGGTCTCACCATTCCTGCCAACGGGAAGCGTGAGCTGACCTACACCTGCACGGTCAACGAGGGAACGCCCACCACCTCGGACACCAACACCGCCACCGCCACCTGGTCGTCCGCCGACCACCGCGGCACGACCGGGACGGCCTCCGGCACCCGGGCCGTCGATTTCGCCCAGGTCACCCCGGACACGACCGACGAGCAGGTCACCGTCACCGATGATCAGTTCGACCTGTCCACGCTCGAGGGCGGCAATGTCGTCACGGCCACCGCCGGGCCACGTACCTTCCAGTACAGCAAGCAATTCACCAGTGATCCCGGCGCCTGTTCTCCGTACGACAACATCGCCGAACTCCGCGACGACGAGAAGTCGAAGACCGCGAAGCAGACCGTCACCGTGTGCACGGGAGCCGATCTGTCGGTCACCAAGAATGTGGTGACCAGCTTCGATCGTTCGTACGGGTTCGACCTGACCAAGTCGGTCGATTCCACGACGGTCAATGTGGATCCGACCACCGGCAAGGCGATGGTCGACTGGACGGTGCGGGTGACTGAACTCGCCAGCACCGACGCGAACTGGGCGATGACCGGTCAGATCACGGTCACCAACCCGAATGACTTCGCCGACGTCACGGCGGCAGTGAGCGACAGCGTCGACGTCGGTGGCGGCGCAAGCTGCCGGGTGGACGGCGGCGAGAACGTGATGGTGCCCAAGGGTGGTACGGCGGTGGTCGACTATCGCTGCACCTTCACCAGCCAGCCCTCGTACGAGGGGGTCAACACCGCGACGGTGACGTGGGATGCGGCAGCGTCGTCGACGCCGACCGGCACCGCCTCGGGACAGGCGGCCGTACGGGCCGACGAGTGGTCGCAGACGCCGATCAACAAGACCGTTCAGGTCTTCGACGACAAGACCGACACCGATGGGGAGCCGGCCCTGTTGGGCACGGTGACCTGGACCGAGGAGGGACGCGTCACGGCGTTCACCTATCGGCAGGAGTTGACGGCCGAACCGGGCAAGTGCGTGGTGTACACCAACACCGCAACCTTGGTCGGAGATGCCAGTGCAGTCGTGGATCGCGAGAGTGCCGAGGCCACGGCTTGTGCACCGCAGTGGGATCTGACGAAGGTCAGTGACCCGGCCTCCGGTTCGAAGGTCAAGCCGGGCGACGTGATCACCTATACCGTGGCGGCCACTCCGCGCGGAGAGGGCGCGGCCGACAACGTGGTGATCACCGACGATCTGTCCGGGGTGCTCGACGACGCGACGATGGATGCGGCCAGCATCGAGACCAGC
>JAKDKP010000426.1 GCA_030453285.1 Propionibacteriales bacterium | reverse complement strand
CCAAGAACCCGTCCTACCAGGACCTGGTGCGCTAGAGACGGTGCGCTAGATGTTGCTGGCCATGAGGTTCTTTACATGATCGCGGGTTACTCCATCACCGAGACTTCAGGTCGACTGAATGAGTGATGCGAGTCCGGCTGTTCCCGTGTCCGTGATGTCGACGCTGCGGGGGACGTTGTTTCGGGCGATCCAACCGAGGTCGAAGAGGTGGTCTGTGACGGCGGTACCAAGCGGGCCCGCCAGGTGGTGCGCTTGCTCAGTCCAGTCGATGCAGTAGCGCAGTGGTCGTGTGGTCGACAACAGCCTCGCCTCGATGCCCCATTCCGTGAGGGCCTCGGCCCCGGTGGTCGTGAGTCGGTAGTGCTCCCCTTTACCGGATGATGAGAGTTTGTCTCCGCTGCGCTCGGGGTGGTGGATGCCGTCGCCGCCGGTGATCCAGCCGACATTGATGTATCGCTGGAACAGTTCGACTCCTGCTTGTCCTGCGAGGTGGCGGTAGCAGGTGCGGGCGGTCCGGACTGCGTGGGCGCGGGTGTGGGCGCGCAGTGAGGTGATCGGGGTCCGCGGCGCGAGTCTAGCGAGAGCTTCGAGAACTCCCTCGACTTCGTGGGTCGCGAGTCGGTAGTAGCGGTGGCGGCCCTGCTGTTCGACAGTGACGAGTCCGTGGTTCAGGAGCACCGTCAGGTGATTGCTGATGGTCGATGCTGAGACGCCAGCTTCTTCGGCCAGCCGCCCGGCTGGAAGTGCACGCCCATCGGCCAATGCCATC
The DNA here is from genome assembly GCA_030453285.1 of Propionibacteriales bacterium. GTDB lineage: Bacteria > Actinomycetota > Actinomycetes > Propionibacteriales > Propionibacteriaceae > Carbonicoccus. Next base: position 2,578 of record JAKDKP010000426.1, on the reverse strand, counting down.
AACACCCGGGCGCGCCGCGCATCCGCGAATGCGGTGGCGACGCGTGCGATGTCCGGCTCACCCTGGAGCTGCGTGTGTCCGCTCAGGTTCTGGCTCATGCGTCAATGTTACGGATCGAATGCTTCGACGCAGGCTGAAACGTCCCGCGTCCAAGATCGAGGTATGGTTCCGACTCGATCCCGCTGGCCTCTAACTCTGGCGCTGTGCGGCGGCTACTTCCTCGTCCTGCTCGATGTGACGGTCGTCAATGTCGCACTCCCACAGATCGGCGCACAGCTGCACGCGGGCAGCGCTGGGCTCGCGTGGGTGGTCGATGCCTACTCGGTGCCGTTGGCCGGGCTCCTGCTGGCGTCTGGGGCGATCGGAGACGTTGTTGGGCATCGGCGAGTTGTGTTGCTTGGCATGGTTGGCTTCGGAGTTGCGTCTGTCGCGTGCGCGATTGCCCCGACGATCGGCGTGCTGGTCGCGGCCCGCGCCGTTCAGGGCGTCGGCGCAGCACTGATGCTCCCGGGCACGCTCGCTCTCCTTGTGGAGAGCAGTCCGGACGCGACTGGGCGGAACAGGATCGTCGGCGCATGGGCCGCGATCGGCGGGGCTGCTCTTCCTGCGGGCCCCGTGGTCGGCGGGATTCTGGTCCAAGCTGCCGGGTGGCGGACCGTGTTCTGGCTCTCCGTGCCGATCATCGCCCTCGCGCTGATCCCCGTCATGCGGCTCCGCCGGCCGCAACAGCCGCGACGACCGCAGCGGAGGGTGGATTGGATCGGGGCTGTCTTGCTGGTCACAGCTCTGACGTGCCTGGTCACCGCCATCATCCAGGTCCAAGAGTCGGGTCTCCTCGCCGCGGTCCTGGCAGTCGTGGCGGCTTGTGCTCTGCTCGGCTTCTTGGCTACCGAGCGGCGGGTCAGCAATCCGCTCATGCCGGTACCCCGACCTGCGCGGCGTCCCTTGGGGTTGGCGTCTTTCGTGGCAGCGCTGATGAACTTCTGCGCCCTCGGCGGGCTGTTCCTGCTGACTCAGATCTTCCAAGACGTTCACCGTTTGAGTCCGCTGATGGCCGGAGCGCTGACGCTGCCGGCAATGCTGCCCCTCCCGCTGCTCGGCGCACCCGCTGGGAAGCTCGCAACCCGCATCGGAACCTGGCGCACCAGCGCGCTCGGCTCGGCGATTGCAGCCGCTGGGGCCATTGGCATCGCTTTCACCATGACGAACACCGGTGTCGGGTACATCGCCCTGGCGTTCTTCCTCGCCGTGTGGGGAATCGGGCTCGGTGTGCTCACGCCCGCGATCGTCACGGCCGCCCTGGCCACAACACCAACGACTCCAGGCCTGGCATCCGGGGCGAGCAACACTGCCCGCCAAACCGGCGGCGCGCTCGGCATCGCCGTCTTCGCCACAATCGCGGGATCGGTGGACTCTGCTGGCTTCGCCCAGCACTCTGCAGCGCTGTTCATCACCACCGCCGTCATCTTCATGCTCGCAGGCATAACCGCTTTCGGGGTCTTCCCCCAGCTGCGGCCCCGGATCTCATGACACACGCGAACGCGCCGCTGACTCCCGAGGGCCGCACCAGGCTCATTGAGCGCTGCCGCACCCGACCGATCGCGCACGTGGCCGCCGAGATGGGGATCTCCCGCGCGACCGCCTCGAAGTGGGTCAACCGCTACAAGCAGTTCGGCGAGATCGGGCTACACGACCGCTCGTCCGCGCCACTCCGGCAGCCGACTGCGATACCCGGCGAGACCGTCGCCCGGATCGAGCAGCTGCGGCGCGAGCGCAAGTGGCCGGCAACCCGCATCGCATTCGAGTTGCATGCCGACGGCACCACCGTCAGTCGGCGCACGATCACCCGCCACCTGGCCCAGCTCGGCCTGAACCGCCGCCGATTCATCGACCCCAACGGCGAGAACAACCGGGAGGTCAAGACGATTACTGCCAAGCACCCCGGACACATGATCCACCTGGACGTGAAAAAAGTCGGCCGCATCCCCGACGGCGGCGGCTGGCGCGTGCATGGCAAGAACAGTCGCGAGGCCAGGGCCGCCGCCCGTGCGAAGACCCGCGGAGCGCGAGCCGGGTACGCGTACCTGCACTCCGCGATCGACGGGCACACGCGCCTGGCGTATACCGAGTCGCTCGACAACGAGCAGGCCGCCACCGCTGTCGCGTTCTTGAACCGCGCTCGCGAGTGGTTCGCCAAGCATGGCATCGTGAAGATCGAGCGGATCATCACCGATAACGGTGCCTGCTATCGCTCCAATGCTTTCGCCGCCGCCCTGAACGGTTCCGAGCACCGGCGGACCAAGCCGTATACGCCCAAGCACAACGGGAAAGTCGAACGCTACAACCGCATCGTCGCCGAAGAGTTCCTCTACGCCAGGACCTGGACCTCAGAACACCAGCGAGAGAAAGCGCTCGAGACCTGGAACCTGCACTACAACTACCACCGGCCCCACGGTGCACACGATGGTAAGCCGCCCGCATCCGCGACTCCACAACGCGTCAACAACGTCCGGGCCTCATACAGCTAGATGTTGTTCTGCATGTCGTTGACGTAGCCCGCCGGGTCGACCAGCGGGGT
>JAKDKP010000425.1 GCA_030453285.1 Propionibacteriales bacterium | reverse complement strand
GACTACCGGATCCGGTACGGGCAGTACAAGTCCGACGCCGATCTGCAGGCCGCCCACCAGGCAGCTCCCTGGGTGGTGGCGCCCGATGACCACGACGTGGAGAACAACTGGGCCGGGGACACCTCACAGGTCGACACCGAGCCCGACCAGGATCCGGCCGTGTTTCGGCAACGGAGGGCGGCGGCGTACCAGGCGTACTGGGAGAACCTGCCACTGCGACGCAGCTCGATGCCCATCGGAGCGGACATGCAGGTCTTCCGACGCCTGCAGTTCGGCAACCTGATGCAGCTCGACGTGCTCGACACACGCCGCTACCGCGATGACCAGATCGAGAACTGTGCCGGCGCCTGTGCTCCGCGCTGGGCCGAAGGGCGCCAGATGCTGGGGGCCGATCAGGAGCGCTGGTTGGGCAAGGGATTCGCCGCCTCGACCGCTCGCTGGAACGTGTTGGGCAATCAGGTGTTCTGCTTTGAGGCCGACCAGGCGGCCGGGCCGGAGGAGTCGTACAGCAACGACACCTGGGACAACTACGGCGCTGCCCGGCAGCGTCTCTTCGATCAGGTGCAGCGATCCGGGATTGACAACTTCGTGATGATCACCGGCGACGCCCACCGCAGCGCGGCAGCCGACCTCAAGATCAACTTCGCCGACGAGACGTCGGCGACCGTCGGAGCTGAATTCCTCGGCACGTCGATCACCTCGGGCGGAGACGGCAGCGAGTCCGACGCCCTCGGCAAGATCTGGCTGGACGAGAACCCGCACCTGAAGTTCCACAACAAGCAACGTGGCTATCAGCTCGTCAAGGTCGACCACGAGAAGTTGATCACCGAGTACCGCGTCTGTGACCGGGTCACCACGACCGGCGGCACCGTCACCACTCGCGCCAGCGTTGCGGTGGAGGCAGGACACCCCGGCATCGCCAGTGTCGACTGACCAGCGCACACTGGAACCCTTCCACCCCGACGACGGGGCCTGATCCGTGAGGAGAGCACGATGAACCAGGCAGAACTGCTCAGCGACGCCCTCGACCGGGTGGCCGAATCCGCCCATCAGATCGCCGACGGCTTGTCGGCGGCGGATCTGGCGTACCGGCCTGCTGCCGGGGCCAACGGCATCGGATGGCTGTTGTGGCACCTCACCCGGGTCCAGGATGATCATGTCGCCGACGCGGCCGGCACCGAACAGGTGTGGACCGCAAGCGGGTGGGCCGCCCGATTCGGTTTGCCGTACGGCAGCGGGGCAACTGGCTACGGCCAGGACATCGACGAGGTGGCGAGGTTCTCCGCTCTCGATCCGTCCCTGCTCACCGGCTATCTCGATGCGGTCACCGCCCGCACCAAGGAGTATCTCGGCGGCCTGACCGACCAGGACTACGACCAGGTGATCGATGAGCAGTGGGATCCGCCGGTCACCCTCGGCGTACGCCTGATCAGTGTGATCAACGACGACACCCAACACATCGGCCAGGCCGCGTACGTCCGGGGCCTGTTGGACAACGACTGACCGTCGAGCGTTCGGGTCTGGTTCAGGAGCTGGAGATCACGTCGCGCTGCCGCGCGAAGTGACAGGCACTCGGATGATCGGCACCCGCTCGCTTCTGCAGGGCCGGGTCGTCGGTACGACAGGTCGCGGGGACCCGCTCGGCAAATGCCAGGGACGGGTCCCCACCGTCGGCGACGAACACCTCGCGCGCCCGCCAGCACCGGGTGTGGAAGTGGCAGCCGCTGGGCGGATCCGACGGCGAGGGCACATCACCCTCGAGCACGATCTCGGTGCGCTGTCCGCGCAGGGTCGGATCGGGCACCGGGACCGCCGACAACAACGCCTGGGTGTACGGATGCATGGCCTCCTCGTACACCGCGGCGTCCGAACCGGACTCCACCACGCGCCCCAGATACATCACCGCCACCTCGTCGGCGATGTGCCGGACCACCGACAGGTCGTGGGCGATGAACAGGTAGGCCAGCCCGAGTTCGTTCTGCAACCGCTCCAGGAGGTTGATCACCTGACCCTGGATCGACACGTCGAGGGCGGAGACCGGCTCGTCACAGATCAGGATCTTGGGACGCAGTGCCAGCGCGCGGGCGATACCGATGCGCTGGCGCTGACCGCCGGAGAACTGGTGCGGATAGCGGTTGATGTGGTCGGGATTCAGTCCGACCAGGTCGAGCAGATCCTGCACCGCTGCGTCCCGGCTGCCCTTCGGTGCGGCTGCAGGGTGGATCGAGAACGGTTCACCGACGATCGCACCCACCGACATCCGTGGATTCAACGAGGTGTACGGGTCCTGGAAGATCATCTGGATGTCGCGTCGCAGACGACGGACCCCTGCGCGTCCCATCGTGGTGATGTCGGTCCCCTGCACCTTGACGGTGCCGGCAGTGGGCTTCTCCACGCCGACCAGCAGCCGCGCCAGGGTGGACTTTCCCGAACCGGACTCCCCGACCACGCCGAGGGTCTGGCCCTTGCGGAGCGTCAGATTGACCCCATCGACGGCCTTGACCTCGGCCACCTTGCGTCTGATGAAGGTCCCGTTGCGGACCGGGAAGTACTTGCTGAGGCCCTCGACCTCCAGCACCACCTCCCCGCTCAGGTCGGCGTCACTGTTCGACATCGGCCATCACCTCCTCGGTGAAGTGACAGGCCGCCGACCGGCCGGGAGCGGGCTCGGTCGTCGCCGGTGGCGCACCCTCGCGACACGGGTCCTTGGCGTAGCGACACCGTGGGCTGAACGGGCAGCCCGGCGGGATGGCGGTCAGCTCCGGTGGCCGTCCGGCAATCACCTCGAGATCCTGACCCTTGCGATCCAGCCGCGGGATCGAGCGCAACAACGCCTTCGTGTACGGGTGGGCGGGCCTGGCGAAGGCGTCGAGCGCACTGGCCTGCTCGACCGCACGCCCGGCGTACATCACCGTGACATGATCCGCGACGTCGGCGACCACACCAAGATCATGAGTGATCAACACCATGCCCATGTCGCGCTCGGCCTGGATCTCGGCGAGCAGCCGCATGATCTGTGCCTGGACCGTGACGTCAAGGGCCGTGGTCGGCTCATCGGCGATCAGCACCTCCGGTTCCAGCGCCAGCGCCATCGCGATCATCACGCGTTGCCGCATGCCGCCAGAGAACTGGTGGGGGTATTCCCGTACGCGCTGTTTGGCGTTGGGCACTTTGACCAGATCGAGCAACTCGACGGCCCGCACCTTGGCGTCCCGACGCGACATCCGTCCTCGCCCGACGAGGGCCTCGGTGAGCTGCCACCCAACGCTGTAGACCGGATTCAGTGCGGCCAAGGCGTCCTGGAACACCATCGCCACGTGGTCGCCGCACATGGCGCGGTGCTGCTTCCGC
>JAKDKP010000424.1 GCA_030453285.1 Propionibacteriales bacterium | reverse complement strand
CCGGCACCCCTGGGCCATGCCGGTGTCGACATCGGCCGCCGAGGCGAACCCCTGCTCGACCATCCGCAACGCGTCGTTGAGGTGGGGCAGCACCAGCGCGTCGGGCAACTCGTCGACGCGACTCCGTACGGGCGTGGCCACCGGCGGAGGAGTGGCAGCGCCACGCTCACCGTGGTCGTGGAAGCCGCGACCGGACTTGCGGCCGAGGAAGCCGGCGGCGACCAGTTGGCGCAACAGGGCCGCTGGGGCATGGACACGGTCGCGACTCTCGTCCCAGAGGCGCTCGACCACGGCCAGGGTGACGTCCAGCCCGACCAGGTCGAGTAGCGTGAACGGCCCCATCGGATAGCCGGCCTGCTCGACCATGGCAGCGTCCATCTCGTCGCGACCGGCGAATCCGTTCTGGTAGAGGGTGATCGCCCGGTTCAGATAGCTGATCAACAGCTGGTTCACGATGAACCCGGCACGGTCCCCGCACCGGATCGGGTTCTTGCCCAGACCACGCAGCAGTTCATCCACCCGTTCGACCGCCGCCGGAGCGGTGTGCACGGTGCTGATCAACTCGACCAAGGTCTGCACCGGCGCTGGGTTGAAGAAGTGCACGCCGACCACGCGCTCGGGATGCGCGGTGGCGGCAGCGATCTCGGTGATCGACAGGCTCGAGGTGTTGGTGGCCAACACCGCGTCCTCGGCGACAACTGCGTCCAGCTTGGTGAAGATCGACTTCTTGAGCTCGAGATTCTCACTGACCGCCTCGACCACCACCGCCGCCTGGGCTGCTTCGCCCGTGTCGGTGCTGAAGGTGATCCGCTCCAGCAGTGCGCGCTGCCCGTCGGCATCGAGCTTGCCCTTGGCGACGGCCCGGTCGGTCGACTTCTGCAGGATGACCCTGCCGCGCTCGACCGCCGCCTGGTCGTACTCGATGGCGATCACCTGGTGCCCACCCTTGGCGAACACCTCGACGATGCCGGCCCCCATGGTGCCGAGACCGACGACGGCCACCTCCGGCTCCGACCCTGGCCTGTTGATGTCTGCGCTCACGGTGGAAGTCTTTCACGCAGAGGCCTGTGACCGGCGAGGGGAGTTGGCCGGTGGGGTACGGATCGCTAGGTTTGTCCGGTGCGATTGGTGATAGCCAGATGTCAGGTGGACTACGCGGGACGGCTGACGGCTCACCTGCCGATGGCGATGCGGCTGATCCTGGTCAAGTCGGACTCCTCGGTGTCCATCCACGCCGACGACCGGGCGTACAAGCCGCTGAACTGGATGAGCCCACCGTGCACCCTGACCGTGCGGGAACCCGCCGAGGATGAGGCGGTGATCGCCGGGGACGACGGGGAGCTGGCCGAGGTGTGGGAGGTGGTCGGCAAGGACGGCGACACCTTGCAGATCACGATCGCCGAGATTCTGCACGACAGCACCCACGAATTGGGCGTCGATCCCGGTCTGCAGAAGGACGGGGTCGAGAAGCATCTGCAGGAGCTGCTGGCCGACAACCCGGGCACGTTCGGCCCCGGTTGGACGCTGGTTCGTCGCGAGTACATGACCCCGATCGGTCCGGTCGACCTGCTGTGTCGTGACGCCGAGGGCCGGCACGTGGCGGTCGAGATCAAGCGGCGTGGGGAGATCGACGGTGTCGAACAGCTCACCCGCTATCTCGACCTGATGAAGCGGGATCCGCTGCTGGGCGAGGTCCGCGGCATCTTCGCCGCGCAGCAGATCAAGCCGCAGGCTCGCGTTCTGGCCGGCGACCGTGGCATTGACTGCGTGGTGGTCGACTACGACGCCTTGCGCGGGCTGGACGACCCGACCGAGCGGCTCTTCTGAGGTTGCGACGCGGTCGGCCGTGGGACGGCCTTCCTTGCTCAACCGTCGTGGGGGCCGCCGGATCTGTTCGATCGTCGAGGCGTCGAGCGCAGTGCGTCAAGTGCTGTCGAGGCGGGGTTGGACGACTTCGCGCAGCAGGAGCAGGATGATCGCGGCGGTCGGAATGGCGATCAACCCGCCAACGACGCCGAGCAGGGTGCCACCGAGCAGGGCGGCGGTGATGGTGACAACTCCGGGCACACTGACCGAACGGCTCATCACGCGGGGATAGATGAAGTAGGCCTCGAACTGGGTGTAGATGATGTAGTAGCACAGTGCCGCAATGCCCTGTTGGGGTGAGGAAACGAAGCAGACCGTCGTCACGATCACCAGACCGATGGTGGGGCCAACCAGTGGCACGAAGTCGACGATGGCCACCACCACGGCCAGGGCCAGTGCGTACTCACCGAGTCCGGCGATCAGCAGGAAGATCATCGTCCCGGTCCCGGCCAGGGTGACGATCACGAACAGTCCGCTCAGATAGGCGCCGACCCGTTCAAAGATTTCGTCGGCCAGGTAGCGCAGCCGCTCGCGGCGACTGGCCGGCGACAACCGATAGATGGCTCTCTTGATCGAGGGCAGCGTGGCCAGGAAATAGAGGGTCAGCACCGTCATGGTGATGACCGAGACCACCGTGCTGACCAGTACCTGTCCGGCTCCCAGGACGCCGCCGAATGCCTGGGTCGCCAGATCTCGGGAGGCGAGGAACTCCGAGGCCTTGGTGATCACCTGGAATCGATCATCGAGGCTGCGGAGTTCGGGGTTGTCGCGCAGCGAACTGAGCAGCGCCGGGCCCTCGTTGATCAAGGTGGTGATCTGCTTGGTGAACACCGGGACGACGGCCCATACCGCCAAGGACAGCAGTCCGAGGCCGGCCAGCACCACCACGGCGACCGCAAGCCATCGGGGGAGCCCCATTCGTTCAATCATGGTGACCACGGGACTGAGCCCCAGCGCCAGGAAGAACGCCAACAAGATGATGATCAACACCGATTGGGCGACGACCATCGTCCAGGCCAGCAACAGGGCGAGGACGGCACCGACGGTGAACAGGAACCCGATCCGGAACGGCGACTGGCGGTGCAACGGCGGGCCCGGCGGCGAGGCGGGATCGGTGGTGGGGATGCTACCGGCCCGATAGGCACCCGAGGGCTTCCTCGAAACTGACGTGTCCTTCGTACGGTGGGTCTCGGACTGTTCCTGATCAGCGTCTTCGTACGAGGCGTCCCCGTACGACGTGTCCTGGCCCCCAGCTTCCTGGTGCTCCCCAGGTCTCGCGTTCACGGTGACTCCTTGGCACCGAATGGCGGCATCTGGATCGTCGGCTCATTGTCATCGTCGTCAGCGCTGTCACCGTCGTCAGCGGCACCATCCTCGGTGACGGGATCTCCTGCTGCGGAAACGGGGGTACTCGGTGCGGCGATCTGATCGAGATCGGCGGACTGGTCGGCCAGGAGTTGCTCCACCTCGCCGACTTCCCCGACACCGAC
>JAKDKP010000423.1 GCA_030453285.1 Propionibacteriales bacterium | reverse complement strand
GCCCAGTTCGTCACCCCCGCCGGCGACCCCCGCCTGACGCGGATCTGAGGAGAGACCCATGAGTCGACGCCCCGGCCCGATCACCGGCCTGACCAGCAATCCCGACATCGCCCGCACCGAACTGCGCTGGAAGTCGTTGGGGTTCGATCCGTTGATCGACCACTATCGCGTGCACGGCATTCCCGGCGCCCGATCGTTCCGACCTGCACCGGACAACCTGTTGGCCAAGTCGGTCTATCCGCGCTGGGTCCACACCGGTCTCGACCCCCAGGGACTCTCCTGGTCGTACCAGGTCGTGCCGGTGTCGGCCGCCGGACTCGTCGGCCCGGCCGGACGCGGCCACGTGGCGCGATCGCAACCCTCGGTCACCGCCACCGGCACCGAGCTCGCCCGGGTCGGTGCCTTTGACGGTCGTACGGTGGAGTTCCAGTTCGCGCCCAAGACGTACAAGTCCATCCCGACGACCTATCCCGATGCGGTGTTCACCCATCGCTCCGGCGATCCCGCCTCCTCGTGGCCCTACCTGCTGCCCGGGCCCGGTGATGCGTGGGCGGGGTCGAAGGTGTATCGGCAACAGTGGAACGTCGATCTCATCGCACTGGAGGCCGATCCGGTGCTGGCGATCTGGCTGGTGGACACCACCAGACTGGTCACCACGTTGGCGATCAAGATCAACGGGATCGCATGGAAAGAGCTGCCGCTGCCCGCCGGTGCCACGAAGGGGTCCACGTCTGGGGATGCCACCACCAATCCGGTGTTGGTGCGCTCCTTCCACGAGCTGTCCGTCGATCGGGAGTTGTTCGTGAACGGGGAGAACACCATCGAGTTCAGCATTCCCACCGGAGGTTGGGCCGCCTGGGACGCGATCGGTCTGTACTTGCCCTGAGGGGCTCAGTCCAGTTCTGGCGGCATGGGGTCCGAGTGCAGCACCACCAATGAGGTGACGGCTCGGGTGAGGCACACGTAGAGGCGACGCAGTCCGGTCACGCGGTCGGGTTCGCCGTCGACGATGCCGGCCGGTTCGACCAGCACGACGTGGTCGAACTCCAGCCCCTTGGCCAGGGAGGCGGGGACAAGATCAAGACGGGTGTCGAAGTGCAGGTCTTCGGCGGTGCCGAGCAGTTCGTACGTGAGGCCGGCCTCTTCCAATGCCGTACGGGCCTGCGCCACCTGCGCATCGGGGACGATCATGCCGATCGTGCCTTCGGACTCCATCGCCGTACCGACGGCGCTGGCCCAGCGCTCGGTCCCTGACATGATCATGGTCAGCTCGCCACGGCTGCGGCGTACCGAGTGCGGAGGAGTGAGGCCGGGGGCGATGTGGGGCAACAGTCGGGCGGCGTAGTCGATCACGGCGCCGGGCACACGGAATCCGGCCACCAGCTCCTCGAGGTGGGCGTCCGGCTTTCCCAGATGGGACAGGGAATCGGCCCACGATGTGGTGGCCCACGGGGTCGTCGCCTGAGCCAGATCCCCCAACAGCGTGACCGATCCGGTGGAGGCGCGACGTCCCACCGCGCGTAGCTGCATGGCCGACAGATCCTGCGCTTCGTCGATGATCACGTGACCCAGGCTCGGCGTCCGGCTCAGCAGATCGGCGATCTCATCGGCCAGGACGACGTCGGCGAAGGTCCACTGCGCCGACTTCACCGATCGGGCCGGTTTGGCGGGCAGCAGCAGGTCCTGTTCATCGGAGTTCAGGATCCCCTCGGCGCACTGCGCCAGGAAGGGGCGATCGGAGAACAACCGCAGCAGGAGCTTGGCCGGGTCGAGCGGCGGCCACAATTCCTTGGCGTACTTCTTCACCGGGGCGGACCTGGCCACCGCGTTCTGCACCCGATCGTCGGGGGAGTCTCCCGCCGCCTCCATCCGCAGCAACACCTGGTGGGCCAGCCGTTGCGGCAGCATCTCCCGGCCGGCGTCGTAGCGGACGCCGCGCTCGCGGAGCTCGGAGATCGTTTCGGCAGCCAGGTACGCCCCGACCCGCCACTGTCGTGATCCACGCGGCACCACCAGTGGCTCGGTCGGCTCCCTCGCGTCGCCCCAGACGGCGTTGCGCAACACCGCAGCCATCCGTACATCACCCTTGAGCACTGCCACCGGAGAGGAGTCGACGCCGGAGACGGTGAGGCCGGTGCTCCGGCTGACCAGGGTGTCGACGGTGTCGGCGCGAGCATCGATCTCACCCAGAGCGGGGAGCACGTCACCGATGTAGGACAGGAAGTTGTCGTTGGGCCCGATCACCAGCACGCCGGAGCGGGAGAGTTGATCACGGAACGCATACAGCAGATAGGCGGCCCGGTGCAGACCCACCGCGGTCTTCCCGGTGCCAGGTGCCCCCTGCACGCAGACCGACTGGCCAAGATCAACACGGACGATCAGGTCCTGCTCGGGCTGGATCGTGGCGACGATGTCGCGCATCGGCCCGGTACGGGGGCGCTCGATCTCACCTTCGAGGATCTCCGAGGCGTGGTCGCCGGAGGTGCTGGTGAGGTCCTCGTCCTCGTACGCGGTCATCTCGCCGTGGGCGAAGCCGAACCGGCGCCGCTGCCGTACCGCCATCGGATTGCCCGGGCTGGCGCGATAGAAGGGCAGGGACATCGGCGCCCGCCAGTCGATCACCATCGGCTCGCCACCGGTCTCGCCGGTGACGTGACGGCGACCGATGTAGTGGGTCTCGGTGCGCTCGGCACCGAGTGAGTTGTCGTAGTCGAGCCGCCCGAAGAAGAGGGGGACCGTCGGGTCATCCTGCAGGGACTTCATCCGTCGATACAGGGTCTGCAGCAGGTACTGGGTGGACACGTGATCGCCGGCGTAGGCGGTGTTCTCGCCGGTGAAGGCCAGGGATTCGGTGTGATCGCGCATCCGCCGGAGGGCGGCGCGGGACTCGTCCAAGTGGGTGCGTTCGGACATCAGTTCGGGATCGGTGGTGGGCATGACGAAACCCCTCAAACTCGCATGGCTTTGGCGCGAGGAGCGACATTACGCCGCGCTCGTCCGGGGCGCCACCCCTTTGGTTGCGGTCGGCTCGCCTTGGCGGCGGCCGACGGAGAACTCCAGCCGTACGGAATGTTCCCGAGTGCTTCACGTCCACGTGACGAGCGGACCGGGCCGGTCGTGCTCGTTGCGGCGGGCTGGGCATCATGGAAGGGTTGCGTGATGCGCGTCACCGTCGACGGATTCGTGGCCAGCCCGGCCTTCGGTGGATTCATCCGGTACATCGAGAGCCTGACGGCTGCGCTCACCGCGTTCGGGGGCGTCGAGGTCCACCATGTGGCTCCGGCAGGGCAGCCCTTCCCCGACACCTCGCGCTTCCCCGATCGGGTGCATGTGCACGAAGTGCCCCTCTCCTCGCCGGAGGGCG
>JAKDKP010000422.1 GCA_030453285.1 Propionibacteriales bacterium | reverse complement strand
CCAGCCCGGCCCGCACAAGATCCAGGGCTTGGGGGCGAACTTCGTGCCGGAGAACTACAACCCCGAGGTCGTCGACGAGGTGATCGACATCAATGCCGCCACCTCGGTGGAGTGGGCGCGCAAGGCCGCCACGGACGAGGGTCTGCTGGTGGGCATCTCGTCGGGCGCCGCGCTGGCTGCCGCCGACCAGGTCGCTCGTCGTCCGGAGAACGCGGGGAAGACCATCGTGGTGATCATTCCGTCCTTCGGTGAGCGCTACCTGTCGACGATCCTGTTCGAGGGTCTCGTCGACTGAGGTCGGCAACACTCCCATGCATCGGATGACGAACGCCCCGTCGGCGACGCCGAGTCTGTTCCGTCGTGCCGCCGATCGCGTACGGGAAGACCTCGACTCGGCGGTGGCCAGGGATCCGGCCGCCACCTCGCGCATCCAGATGGCGCTGGTCTCGCCCGGACTGCACGCCCTGTGGGTGCATCGGGCGAGCCATGCCCTGTGGCGCACCTGGCTGCTGCGGGTGCCGGCCCGGATCCTGTCGAACGTCGCGCGCACCCTGACCGGGGTGGAGATCCACCCGGCCGCGGTGATCGGGCGGCGGGTGTTCATCGACCACGGCATGGGCGTGGTGATCGGGGAGACCGCCGAGATCGGCGACGACGTGATGCTCTATCAGGGGGTGACTCTGGGTGGGCGGTCGTTGAGTCACGGCAAGCGGCACCCCACCCTCGGCGACGGTGTGACCGTCGGGGCCGGTGCACGGATTCTCGGACCGGTCGTGGTGGGGGAGCGCTCCCAGATCGGCGCCAACGCTGTGGTGGTCAAGGACGTGCCGGCCGACAGTGTCGCCATCGGCGTACCGGCCAAGATCAAGAACGCGCCGACCGCCGCTCATCCGCCGATGGAGGATCCGGCCCTCTGGATCTGAGATGCCTCACCGGGGTGGGCCGAATTGGCGCACCCCAGGTGATGTCCTAACCTTTTGACGGTCCGGGCGCATAGCTCAGTTGGTCAGAGCACCTGCCTTACAAGCAGGGGGTCGGCGGTTCGAGCCCGTCTGCGCCCACCCTGTGGGTTGTGGCACTGGACACAGGCGCTTCGCTGCGAGTGTCGTACCGGGTGGATCACGCCAAGGCAGCGTCAGGTTGGGGCGTCTCCTGTCAAGGGTTCTGGCACACCGCGCGCAGGGAACTTGATTACGGTCCGGCTGCGAGTGTTGACGCGGGTCTTGCCGTGGGGAGCACCACCACACGACATTTGGGTAACGTCGCGCCTCGGATGAGACAACGCGGAGCATGACTTTCGACGTGATCGTCAAAGGTCGGTAGCCCGGCCGGCGCGGACCGAGTTGATCACCTGCACCCAGTGGTGCGGCATGACCTGAGGAAGAGGCTGGAATGAGATGGATGCACTTGGGCGCCGTTGGGGCCGGATCGATGCTGTTGGCCGTGGGATGCGCTGGCGTCGAACAGGCGCCGGCCAAAGACGCTGCCTCGAGCAGCAGGCCCATGCCGTCACCCACGAAGCCACCTGAGGCGGTGTCGTACTCGTCGCTGGAAGATTTGCGGGACGCGGCGCTGATCGGCTTCGCCGGCGCACCGTTCACCTTCAGGGTCAGCGAGCGTGTCGGGGGTTGTTCTCGTCGATCTGCGGAGCGGGGACGTCGTCGAGAGGTTGACCGTCCAACCCCGTGCGTTGGTGGTGCAGATCCACCATCAGTGCGGCAACCAGGTCGTCGGCCACGCTCCGTACGGCATTGATGTCCACGCTCTCGTACCGTTCCTGCAGGGGCTCCTCGGGGGAGTCGACCGGAGTGGTTCGGGCGAACTTCGACACCTCTGCGGCGAGGCGTGCGCGCAGTTCGGGATTCAGCATGCCGCCAGGACGGTGACCGGCCTTGCCAAGGGCGGCGGCGTACTTCTCGGCCTCAACGATCTCGTCGGGCTGCTCACTGGTCAGCATCGTCGAGCTCTCACTGATCAACATCAGGCCCTTCACCGAGTCACCTTCGCCGAGGTCGCGTACCGCCTCCTGCAACAGGGGCCGTCCTTCGCGCTGGCTCTCCTCGAACAACAACGCCAACTGCAGCCCCAGCAGGCGTTCGCCGGTACGGGTCTGGCCAGCCTGTCGACCCAGCGGAACGCGGTACGGATCGGTGCCTGACGACTGCGAGAGCCCGTCGAGCATCTCCTGTCCGGCCTCTTCGGGAGTGTGCACGGTGTCCCGAAGTGGGGTGGCCTTGATCATCAACGCGCCAAGGAAGGCGACCAGCAGCACCGGCAAGGCCGCGATGAAGACGATGTGCAGCGAATCCGCCAGTCCCATCCGGATGGCGTCGGCCACGGGTGGGGGAAGCCTTTCCAGAGCTGCCGGGTCGAGAACGGAGCCGACTCCGCCGCCGCCCTCGGGAATCTTGTCGGCCGCACCGGGCGGGAGATGGCTGGCAATCTTGCCGGCCATGGCCCCGCTCATGATGGTGCCGAACACCGAGACGCCGACCGTTGATCCCACATTGCGGAAGAACTGGCTGGACGCGGTGGCGACACCGAGATCCTTGCGGGACGACGTGTTCTGCACGATCAGGGTGAAGGTCTGCATGCACAACCCGAGGCCGATACCCAGGACCAACATCGCGGTGGTGAGCTTCAGTTGACTGTCGCCGTAGTTCATCCGGGTGAGCAGGAAGTAGCCCACGCCCATGATCAACACGCCGAGCAGCACGATCTCCTTGTAGCGTCCGGTCTTGGTGATCAACAGCCCGCTGACGATGCCCATCACGATCATCGCAACCATCAGTGGCATGGTGATCAGGCCGGAGTTCGTCGCGTTCACCCCGAGCACGCCCTGGGCGTACACGGGGATGTAGAAGATCGCTCCGAACATCGCGATCGCCACGCAGAACGAGGCCACGTTGGAGAATGTGAACGACGGGTTGCGGAACAGTCGCAGGGGGAGCACCGGTTCTGCGGCCCGGGTCTCGATGAACAGGAAGAGGGCCAGCACCGCGGTCCCGACGACGAACATGCCGATGATCTGCGGTGAGTCCCAGGCGTACGTGGTGCCGCCCCAGGTGGTGGCGAGCAACAGCACCACCAGGGACACGGTCAGCGTCACGAAACCTGCGTAGTCGATCTTGGCTGCCCGTCGTTCGTGCGGCAGCCGGAGGAAGGCGAAGATGGCGAAGAAGGCGATGACCCCGATCGGCAGCGTGATGAAGAACAGCCAGCGCCACCCCAGTGAGTCGGTGACCAGGCCACCGATCAACGGACCGGCCACCGATGTGACGCCGAAGACCGCGCCCATCACACCTTGGTACTTGCCGCGCTGACGGGGCGGGATGATGTCGCCGATGATCGTCTGGGACAGCGG
>JAKDKP010000421.1 GCA_030453285.1 Propionibacteriales bacterium | reverse complement strand
GCACGCTGTAGGGGCGCAAAAGTAGTTGCATCCTGATCTGCGGTTTTGTGCGTTTCCTAGTCTATCGTGTCGGTCGTGCTCGCGAAACGGTGATCGTGCGGGTCGTGCGGGGTGGCTGTCAGCCGGACATCGTAGCGTGGAGGGATGGAGAGTTCAGCGAGGCGGTGGAACCACAACATCCACTATCACTGGCTGATTCTCGACGCTGTGCCCGCCGGTGCCCGGTCTGCGCTGGATGTGGGGTGCGGCAACGGGCTGCTCTCGGTAGAACTGCGAGGGGCAGTGCCAGAGGTGACGGGCATCGACCTCGATTCGGCGGTGCTGGAAGAGGCACGACAGCATAGTGACGAGGTCACCTGGGTGCGTGGCGACGCGATGACATACGAGTTCGACCGGACATTCGATGTCGTTGCTTCTGTCGCGACGCTGCATCACCTGCCTGACTTGGATGCGGCGCTATCGCGGCTGGCTGACCTGACCTCGCCTGGTGGTGTGCTCGCAGTGGTTGGAGTGGCACGGACGGGCCGCCCCAAGGACATGCTGCTGCACCTGGCCGGGGCGGTGCAGCATCGGTGGATGGCGCGGAAGTACGAGTTCTGGGAGCACACGGCACCGACGGTCTGGCCGCCACCGCATGATTACGTGACCGTCCGGCGAACGGCTGAGCGAGTGCTGCCGGGGGTGCAGTGGAAGCAACTGCTGCTGTGGCGGTACGCGCTGATCTGGCGCAAGCCGCTCTGACCTCTGTTCAGAGGCCGCGTGCTGGCCCGGGTCGGGTCGGGTCGGTGCGGCGGGGGTCGCGCTGGAACGGGTCGTGGAGTTGCGGTTCGCGCTGTGCCGTACGTTCCCGCGCTTGCTCTTGTTCGGCGTGCTTAGCCTCGATCAGACGAGCGGCGTCGTTGATGGGGAGGGCGCGGAGTTCATCGGCCTCTGAGCGCAGCAGCGCGGCCCGGTTCTTGGCGTCGTGCGCTTGACGCTCGGGGTTGGTGGTGCGGCGCATCCCGTACCGCGCGGCCTGGGCGTGCTCGGCCCCGTACTCGCTGACGAGCAACGCCGTGCGCTCCTGCCGGTGCCGCTTCCGCATCGCATCCCGGTCAGCGGTGACGGCTTCGACAGTCTCCACGGCGTCGGTCACGCGGGGGTCACTCTCGGCGCGGTTCGCAGCGACCTTGCCCGCCCACTCGGGGAGACGATCAGGGTTCGCCGGTGTGGTGCCCCACTCGCCGCTGACGTGGCCGCGCAGCGTCTGGGTGCGTTCGGTCGCGGCCTGGTGCTCGGTGCGGGCCTTGCGCTTGCCGAACCTGCCCACCGTGGCGAGGCGACCACTGGCGGTGGCCTCGTCTGCGACGGCATCGAGGTAGTTGGCACCATCAGTCTTCGCCTGCACGGTTAGCGGCCCGGTGACCTCGGCACGCACCTGCTCGGCGGCGTCCTCGGCCTTGCAGAGCACAGCGGCGCTCTCGTCGTCCTCGGCCTGGTGGGTAGCGCGTTGGGCGTCGAACCTCGCGGCGATCTGCTCCCACCGTTCCGCCGCCCGTTCTGCACGCTCGGTCTCGTGGTCGAGGCGGGCGAGTTCTTCGGTGACCAGTTGCACGGGGCCGTCTGCGATGAGGCCGCGCACGGCTTCGGCGGCTTGGGCGGTGGCGTGGTCGAGGCCCCGGTCTGCCGGGTCGCGTTCCATCGCTTCGATGAACTGCGCCCGCGCATCCGCGATGTCCTCGGCCACAACGTGGAGCCGGTTCGTCTCGCGGCCTCGGGTCATGCCGACGTAGACGCCTGCCGCGCTCGTCGCCTCGCTGAGCGTCGTGTGAGAGCCGCCCACGGTTGCGCCTTGGACGCCGTAGGCAGTCGCGGCGTAGGACAGGTGCGCGTGCTCTCCCACATACTGGCTCTTCGCAGATGATGGTGTAGAAGCTGACGGCGCGGCGGTGTCGGGATCGAAGTCGAGGTCTCCCGAGGATGGAAGTTCTCACACTGCCCATCCGGAAGACCTCGACGTGCACGACGCTACCTTCACTCGCCCTGACCTGACCACGTTCTGCCGACTGGATGAGCTCGGTCTCGAAGCCGTTGGGCAACGGCTCGAGCCCGACCGCGCGGTGATCGCTTGCCGCGTCGTCGAGCTCGACCAGTGGTGCCGTCGCTGCGGCTGCGAAGGGGTTCCGCGGGACACGGTGGTCCGGCGGCTTGCGCACGAACCGCTCGGGTGGCGACCCACGACCCTGGAGGTCGTCGTGCGTCGCTACCGCTGCACCGACTGCTGCCATGTATGGCGACAGGACACCAGCCTGGCGGCCGAACCACGGGCGAAGCTGTCGCGCCGCGGGCTGCGCTGGGACCAAGAGGGCATAGTGGTCCAGCAACTCACCGTCGCCCGCGTCGCCGAGGGGCTCGGGGTCGCGTGGAACACCGCCAACCTCGCCGTCCTGGCCGAGGGCAAGCGCGTCCTGATCGACGACGAGCACAGGTTCGACGGGGTGAAGGTCGTCGGCGTCGATGAGCACGTCTGGAGGCACACCCGCCGCGGCGACAAGTACGTCACCGTGGTCATCGACCTGACCGGCATCCGTGAGGGCACCGGACCAGCACGGCTGCTGGACATGGTCGAGGGCCGCTCCAAGCAGGCGTTCAAGACTTGGCTCGCCGAGCGACCGCAGGCGTGGCGCGACGCGATCGAGGTGGTCGCGATGGACGGGTTCACCGGCTTCAAGACCGCCACCGCCGAGGCGCTGCCCGACGCGGTCGCGGTGATGGATCCCTTCCACGTCGTCCGGCTGGCCGGCGATGCACTGGACCGTTGCCGCCGCCGGGTCCAGCAGCACACCCAGGGCCACCGCGGCCGCAAGGACGACCCGCTATACCGGGCGCGGCGAACCCTGCACACGGGAGCTGACCTGCTCACCGACAAGCAGAACGACCGCCTGCACGGCCTATTCAGCGTCGATGCGCATGTCGAAGTCGAGGCAACCTGGGGCGTCTACCAGCGGATGATCGCCGCCTACCGCGAGCAGGACCGGCGTCGTGGCCGCGAGCTAATGGTCAAACTGATCGACTCGGTCAGCCACGGCGTCCCGAAGGCGCTCACCGAGGTCATCACGCTGGGGCGAACACTGAAGAAGCGAGCCGACGACGTACTGGCCTACTTCGACCGACCCGGCACCAGCAACGGGCCCACAGAGGCGATCAACGGACGGCTCGAACACCTCCGCGGCTCCGCACTCGGCTTCCGCAACCTCACCAACTACATCGCCAGATCGCTGCTCGAGACCGGCGGGTTCAGACCCCAACTACACCCTGGATCATGATGAGCCCGTTTACGTCGCCCATTCTTCGTCGCTCCATACCCGGTCGGCTTGATCGTGGGC
>JAKDKP010000420.1 GCA_030453285.1 Propionibacteriales bacterium | reverse complement strand
ATCTGCAAGCCCTGGAGGAGATCGCCACGGCGTGGATGTCGGTCGGCGTCGGTGTCTCGGTGCACGTGATGACCTGCCTGGCGCTGGCCGAACACGGCACGGTCGAACAGCAGGATGCCTTGATGCCGGAGATGATCGGCGGTTCCCTGCTGGGGGCGTATGCCCTGTCGGAGAGTGGAGCCGGCTCCGACATCGCCTCGATGACCACCCGAGCGGTGCCCGACGGCGACGACTTCGTGCTCAGCGGCACCAAGTCGTGGATCAGCCACTCCGGGCACGCTGACTACTACACGACGTTTGCCCGCACCGACGACGACCGGTCGCTGCCGGTCTCGGCCTTCCTGGTGCCGGCGGACTCCGCCGGCCTCTCCTTCGGCACACCGGAACGCAAGATGGGCATGAACGCCGCCCACACCGCCACCGTGCAGTACGACAAGGTGCGCGTCGGTGCGGAGCGGATGATCGGGACGCAGGGGCACGGGCTGCGGATTGCCCTGGCCTCGCTGGACTCGGGCCGGTTGGGCATTGCCGCCTGCGCGACCGGGCTGGCCCAGGCCGCCCTCGACTGCGCGGTCGAGTACGCCAGGGAACGGCAGCAGTTCGGGCGGGCGATCGCCGAGTTCCAGGGCATGCAGTTCCTGCTGGCCGACATGGCCGCCGCCGTCGACCAGGCCCGCGCGGTCTATCTGCACGCGGCCCGGCTCAAGGATGCCGGTCGCCCGTACAGTCGGGCTGCCGCGGTCGCCAAGCTGACAGCCACCGATGCCGCGATGCAGGTCACCACCGACGCAGTGCAAGTGCTCGGTGGGTACGGCTACACCCGCGACTTCCCCGCCGAGCGCTTCATGCGCGAGGCCAAGGTGACCCAGATCTTCGAGGGCACCAACCAGATCCAGCGCATCGTCATCGCCCGTCAGTTGATCGGCTCGCAGGTCCGCAGCGGCCTGGCCACCAGGAGGAAATGATCATGGAACTCACCACCAACGACGTCGTTCTGATCACCGGCGGCGCATCCGGTCTCGGAGAGGCGACCGTCCGATCGGTCGTCGAGCGGGGGGCGAGGGCAGTGATCATCGACCTGCCCACCTCCCACGGAGCTGATCTTGTCGACGAGCTGGGAGAGGCCGTACGGTTCGCGCCGGCCGACGTACGGTCGGATGAGGAGCTTTCGGCCGCTGTTGATCTTGCCAAGGACTTCGGCACCGTACGGGCAGCCGTAGCCTGCGCCGGGGTGGTGAACCCAGGGCGGATCATCGGCAAGCGTGGAGTCCTTGAGCTGGACGCGTACCGAACGGTGATCGAGATCAACCTGATCGGCACCTTCAATCTGCTGCGCCTGGCCGCCGAAGCGATGGCATCCAACGAGCCGGTCGACGGAGATCGCGGGGTGGTGGTGATGACGGCCTCGGTGGCTGCCTTCGACGGCCAGATCGGTCAGGCCGCGTACGCGTCCAGCAAGGGCGGGGTCGCGGGACTGACCCTGCCCGCCGCCCGGGACCTGGCCGACAAGGGCATCCGAGTGATGACGATCGCCCCCGGCATCGTCGACACCCCGATGATGGCCGGTCTGCCCGACGAGACCCGGACCTCGCTCGAGGCCGGTGTGCCACACCCGTCGCGCCTGGCCCGACCCGAGGAGTACGCCCTGCTGGTCAACCAGATCATCGCCAACCCGTACCTCAACGGCGAGGTGATCCGGCTCGACGGGGCATTGCGGATGGCGCCCCGCTGAGGGGGGGCAGGCATCTTCCTGAACCGGTGACGCTTGATGCGTTGACCGGCGGGGCGGGCGGGAATAGCGTGAAAACGATTTCCCATTCCCCCTGTCAGTGTCGACGGACGGACGTCCCCCATGAACGACCATCAGCCATTGCCTGCCTGTGCATCGGAAAGTTGCTCCGGAGACTGCCCCAAGGTCGCGCTCACCCGGCGCACCTTCCTGGCTCTGAGCGCCACCGGCCTCGGAGCCGCCGCCCTCAATCCGGGGCGTGCCGCCGCGCAACCCACACCGGTCACCCCGCCGACGCGGGCCAAACTGGCGGCTCTGGTGGAGCGCGGGGCACCCACCGAGTACAGCGGGACGGCCTTGCCCAGGATCGGCATGCCGGTGGGTGGTGGCTGCACTGGTCAGGTGTTCCTCGCCGGCGATGGTCGGCTGTGGGCCTGGGACATCTTCAATCCGCTCTCCTTCCCGCTCGGCGGCGCTGACTTCGCCGGCAGCAACTACGCCAATCCGCTCTCGGCCGACAAGCCCGGGGCGTTGCGTTTTGATCAAGGATTCGCGGTCCGTACGACCTCGGCCGGCAGCACTCGGACCGTACGGCTGGACAGCTCCGGCTTCTCCGACGTCCGGTTCGTCGGCCAGTATCCGATCGGTGGGGTGCGGTATGCCGATCCGCAGTCGCCGATCAACGTTGATCTTGAAGCGTTCGCGCCGTTCATCCCGGGTGAGGTCGACGACTCGACGCTGCCGACGACCATCATGTCGCTGACGCTGCGCAACACCTCCGCTGCCTCGGTGGAGGTCGACCTGCTCGGCCACGCCGCGAATCCGGTCTGCCTGGACAGCCGATCAAGTCAGCCGACGGGACTGCGCGTAAGCGGCAATGATCGTGGCATCGAGTTCACCGCCTTCGACGATCGCTCCGCCGAGTCCGAGGACATTGGTTTCGAGGACTGGGAATCCGAGGACTTCGGCGAGTGGACCGTCTCCGGGGACGCCTTCGGCGACGGTCCGGTCACCGCCGGTGAGATGCCGGACGACTTCAAGCGATTCGGCGATCTCAACCTTTCCGGAACCCGGTTCGTGACCTCATTCCGTGGCGGCGGTGAGGAGACATCCGATGACGCCACCGGAACGTTGACGAGCAAGGAGTTCACCGTCGAGCGCCGCTATCTCGCCGCCGGCCTGGGCGGCGGCGCGGTGCTGCTGGGAGCCGGCTGCGCTGATCCGCTGTACCGCCGCGTGGTGCGGGTGTCGATGGGCCATGTGCTGCGTGTGCCGTTCGCCCACGTGCCCGGCAAGCCGACGACCTGGCAGCGTGGCCTGGCCGACCTACAGGAGCGGGGCTACCGCGTGGTGGCGATGACGCCGAACACCGACAACACCCTGGCGGACGCCGTGCGCGGTGCCGACAAGGTGGCCGTGATGGTCGGGGCGGAGGGGCCAGGGCTCACCGAGCATGCGATGCGGGCCGCGGACGTACGGGCGAAGATTCCTATGTCGCCGGGCACGGACTCACTGAATGTCGCCACCTCGGCGGCGGTCGGGTTCTACGCGGCCCAGTTCTAGGCCGGTTCTAGGCAGGTTCTAGCGCCCGGTGTTGCGGGCGCGGCGGCGGACTTCGTCGCCGATCCGGTGGGTTCCGGTACGG
>JAKDKP010000419.1 GCA_030453285.1 Propionibacteriales bacterium | reverse complement strand
ATCGGTGAACTGCAATGCGCCGCCGACGACCTGCAGCAGGACCAGTCCCCCGGCCACCGGGATGATGGCGCGACGCCGTGCGGTCGGGTCGATCGGTGCGGTCGGGTCGATCGGTCGTCGCACCCAGCGCAGCACGATCCACGCCAACCCCTGCCCGGTGAGGGCGACCAGGAAGGAGACCCCCGCCGTACCGATGATCGGGAACCAGCCCGCCAGCGGGCCGTCGACCGCCCCGTACGCCAGTCGTGTCCAACCGAACCCGTCGAACGGGAACCGGCTGTAGACGAACTCACACAGCGACCACAGGCACGCCACCCACAGCGGCCACCACCGCAGATGCTGCTGGACCTTCGCGATCGCCACCGTCATCAGCGCCCAGAAGAGTGCCTCGAAGGCGATCAGGGCGATGGCGATCGGCAGCCCGAGGACGCGGATCCACCCCAGCGACAACAGCAGGACGACGACGGCGAAGAGGTATCCCAATCCGAAGGCACGGCGCGGGCGGGCATCGGCGACGAGCAGGGTGAGGGCGGGCAGGGCGACGACCGCGAGCGGCCAGAACCCGTACGGCTCCCAACTCAGGCCAAGAGCGATACCGGCAACGACGACGCCCACCACACGGGCGAGCAGGGGATGGCGCGACGCCCAGGATCTGACTGACACGCCCAGAGCTTACGTGGTCCGACCCGCACCGACTCCGGACACGACCCCGTGGCTGCTGGTTCGAAGCAGATCAGGGTGTCCCAGTAGTGTCCGGGCAAACTCCAGTAGTCACTCCAGTGGCCGGTAGGCCCCTGTGGCTGGTGAGAATCCGCGCCCTCGATGAGAAACTGAGACCGTCATTCTCACGCTCGCACCGTGCGCTGGGCCATCTGTGGCCGCGACACGTGGAGCCACCACTTACCGGCCATCACGGGCCATCAAAGACTAGGAACCACCATGGCCACAGCCATCAGCCGCAAGCTCCGCGCCGTCCTCGCCGGCGGCCTCGTTCTCGGTGTCGGTGCGGCCGTCACCCTCGCCGCCTGGTCCGACGACGAGTTCGCCGCCGGTCAGTTCTCCGCCGGTCAGTTCAGCCTGGTTGGCAACACCGCCAGCACCGGCCTGGTCAACCATGACCAGGCAAACCCGGCCACTCTGGCGTTCGAGACCAACCCCGATGCGCTCGCCCCCGGCGATGTGGTCGACGAGGTGTACTACGTCGCCCTGGGCGATGGCACCACCGACGATGCGAACGTCACGTTCACTGCCACCGCGACAGGTGACCTGGCTCCCGCGCTGACCCCGACCGCGGCACTGGTGGGCGCTGCCGGTGATTGCGCGACGGCCACCTACGCCGACGCGAGCACCCTGAACTTTGATCTGACCGCCGATCCGATCAACCAACAGGTCGTCTGCCTGCGGGTGGCTGTCACCGATGACCAGGCCGCCGTCGGCCAGGGTGACAAGGCCACGATCACCTGGCAGTTCACCGCCACCTCGAAGTGATCTCGGTGCCCTCCTCGACGCCTGCGCGCCGGGCACTGGCCCCAACTCGCGGCCGATGGCGCAAGGTCCGCGCGCTGTTGGCGGGTGGTCTGGTGCTGGGCGTTGGCGCAGCCGGAACGCTGGCGGCTTGGACCGACACCGAGTATGCGGGATCGACCTTCACCTCGGGCACGTTCGGGATCGTCGGCGCCACGAACGGCTCCACCTTCTCCGAACATCCGGCCGCGCCCGGGGCAACGCTGACGTTTGCTCCGACGGTCGGCGCCATGGTGCCCGGTTCCGACTCGTACGGGCTCTTTGCGGTGCGGACCACCAGCACGAGTGTCGCCGGTACGGTGACGGTCTCGACCGCGGTCTCGGGGGCGAGCAATGCCCTCACCACGAGCCTGCGGTTCGGTGTCCGGACCATCAGCGGGACCACCTGCAATGCTGCGGCCTACTCCGCCGGAACCGTTGTGGTGGCCGATGGATCGACGCTGACGAGTCCACCGACCGCCTCGCCGCAGAGCCTCGCTGCGGCCGGTGCCGACCAGCAGAACTACTGCTTCAAGCTGAGTCTGCCGTCCAACGCGGACAACGGTGCCCAGGGCCGGTCGACAACCGTTCAGTGGACGTTTGCGGCCCAGAACAGTTGATCACCCGCACCCCCGAACGCCACAAACTGATCAAGGAGGGACATGCCGCAGCGACGCAGCGCCGGACGCGTACTGGCTGACGGTCTATTGACCCTCGCCGCCGCCGGTGGCGTGGTCTGCATCCTGCTGGTGATTGCGGCCTTTGCCCTCGACATCACCTTGATCATGTTCCGGACCGGGTCGATGTCGCCCACCATCCCGGCCGGCTCGCTGGCGGTGGTGCAGAGGGTGCCCGCGGCCAGCGTCGCGGTCGGTGACGTGGTCACCGTCGAACGTACGGGGATGCTGCCCGTCACGCACCGGGTCACCTCGGTCCAACCGAGTGGTGATCGCGCGGTGCTGACCATGCGCGGCGATGCCAACGACACAGACGATCCCGCCCCGTACACGGTGGAGACCGTGCGCAAGGTGCTCTGGTCGATGCCCGGTCTGGCGCGGCTCGTGCAGTGGTTCTCCAACCCGTACATGCTGGGCGGCATCACCATCGGCGCCTCCCTGCTCGTCACCTGGGCGTTCTGGCCGCGCGACGGCGGCGGCCGTGGCGGCGGCACGGGACGCGCAGCCCCGACATCCGATCGGGTGTTGGCCACGACCGGCACCGGGCCGCGTCGAGCCCTTCGTTCGGCGATCCCGGCCGGTTCGGTGGTGTTCGGGGTGCTTCTGGCCGCCTCACTGGCACCCGCCGCGCAGGCGGCCACTCAACGCGAAGTGATCTCGGGAGAACACCTCACGTTGACGTCGATCACCGACGACCAGATGACGTCCATGCAGCCAGACACCTGGGCCACCTGGCAGGTAGGCGTGACGGCCGAGGCTCCGGATCCGGGCACGGTGGGCCTGTCATTGTCGGCGTCGGGCACGATGCCCCTCGACGTTCAGATCACGTCCTGTTCGGTTGCCTGGCGGCGGGATCGGTGCCTTGGCGACGCGCGGGTGTTGCGTCGGACCGACCAGGTGACGCTCGGCGGACCGGAGCAGGCGCTCACGTCGTTCCCGTCCGACCAGCAACGCTGGTTGTTGATCAAGGTGCGGCTCGCCGAGGGTGCTGACTCCGGTCGGACCACCCTTGTCGTCCATGCCCGCGGAGCCGGGGATGACCTGTCCATCGGGGGTGGAGACGTGGGCACCCTGTCGGACACCGGCTCGCCGTTCGGTCCGGGGTTGCTGGGGCTGGCCGTGCTCGCCGTCGGTTCCGGCATCGGTCTGGCCGCCCTGGGACGGAGGCGCCGATGAACCGCCTCCGTGTGCTGGC
>JAKDKP010000009.1 GCA_030453285.1 Propionibacteriales bacterium | reverse complement strand
GCTGGCCAAGAAGTTGCCGATCATCGTCGTGGTCAACAAGGTCGACCGCCCCGATGCCCGGATCAGCGCGGTCGTCGAGGAAACCTACGAGCTGTTCATGGATCTGCTCGAGGACGGCGACACCGACGTGCTCGACTTCCCGGTCGTGTTTGCCTCGGCGAAAGCCGGTCGTGCCTCCCTGACCCAGCCGGGCGACGGCGACATGCCCGACGAGGAGAACCTCGGTCCGCTCTTCGCCACGATCCTGAACACCATTCCCGCCCCCAGCTACACCGAAGGCGCGACCCTGCAGGCGCACGTCACCAACCTCGACGCCTCCCCGTACCTCGGTCGACTGGCACTGTGCCGGATCGTGGCCGGCACGATGACCCGCAACCAGAGCGTGGCCTGGTGCCGCGCCGACGGTACGGTCAAGAACCTCAAGCTGTCGGAGATGTTGATCACCAAGGCGCTCGACCGGGAGCCGGCCGAATCTGCTGGTCCCGGCGACATCGTGGCCATCGCCGGCATCCCCGACATCACCATCGGCGAGACCCTGTCCGACCCCGAGAATCCCAAGCCGCTGCCGTTGATCACCGTCGATGAACCGTCGATCTCCATGACGATCGGCATCAACACCTCGCCGTTGTCGGGCAAGTCCGGCAAGAGCCTGACCGCCCGCCTGGTGAAGGCCCGGCTGGACACCGAGCTGATCGGCAACGTGTCCATCCGCGTGCTCAACACCGATCGTCCCGACACCTGGGAGGTGCAGGGCCGAGGCGAGCTGCAGCTCGCGATCCTGGTCGAGATGATGCGCCGGGAGTCCTTCGAGCTGACCGTCGGCAAGCCGCAGGTCGTCACCCAGGTGATCGACGGCAAGCTCCACGAGCCGGTCGAGCGGCTGACCATCGACATCCCCGAGGACTACGTCGGCGTGGTCACCCAGTTGATGGGGTTGCGTCGCGGCCGGCTGGAGCAGATGGTCAACCACGGCACCGGCTGGGTCCGGGTGGAATACATCGTCCCGGCACGTGGCCTGATCGGCTTCCGTACCGAGTTCCTCACCGAGACCCGCGGCACCGGCCTGATGCACCACGTCTTCGAGTCGTACGAGCCGTGGGCCGGCGAACTGCGGACCCGCCCCACCGGTTCCCTGGTGGCCGACCGCCAGGGCGTAGTCACCTCGTTCGCGCTGTTCAACCTGCAGGAACGCGGCACGATGTTCGTCGGTCCCGGTGCCGAGGTGTACGAGGGCATGATCGTCGGTGAGAACTCGCGGGCCGATGACATGGACGTCAACCCCGCCAAGGAGAAGAAGCTCAACAACATCCGGACCTCCGCCGGCGACGAGCTGGAGCGACTGATCCCGGCCAAGCAGCTCAGCATGGAGCAGGCGCTGGAGTTCTGCCGCGAGGACGAGTGCCTTGAGGTGACTCCGACCCACGTCCGGATCCGCAAGGTGAACCTGAGCGCCACCGAACGGGCCCGCTCGGCCCGCAAGGCCAAGAACAGCTGACTGCTCACGTGGCCTGACGTTCCGCGGCCGATCCCTGCTCCAACCGATCGAGACCACTCCAAGAAAACGCGCCTACTCCTTGCTGCAACGTGGAGTAGGCGCGTTCGGCGTGAGCCGCCCTCCTCGTTCGTACGAGGGCTCAGATCATGATCACTTGGGGTCGTTGCCGGTCGGCCACGTGGTGGTGTCCGAACCGGTGTCGGCAGATCCGCCGACGGAGCCGGTGGTCGTACCGTCCTCCAGTGTGGTCGGCTCACCAGCGGTGGCACCGGTGCCGGTGACGGGCTCATCGGCCAGATCGTCAGAGACGTCGCTGCCCATCGTCGGCTCCTCGGCAGCGTCGGCCTTGTCGACCTTGGCGGTCCGCCCGACCCGATCGGCGGCGGCCTTGGCCGCGGCAGCCACCCGATCGGCGAGCCGCTCGGCGACCTTGGACACGTCTTCGGCCGACTCCTGGGCACCGTCGTCGATCTTGTCCCCCGCCTTCACGCGCTGGGCCTTGGCGTTCTCGACCACGTCACCGACGGCCACGCGGCCGCGGTCGGCCAGGTGGCTGTACTGCTGCAGGGCCTGGTCGTACAGCTCCTGGGTACGCAATTGTGCGGCCTCGAGGAAGGCGTTGAACTCCGACTTCGCCTGGTCGCTCGGCGCGTCTGAGTCGGCCCCCTCGCCGTCGGTCGTCGGTCGGTCGCCTGCCGAGCTGCCGGACTGATTGCGTCGCGCGTTGTAGGCCGCGATCTGCTCGTTCACCAGGTCACGCACCACGCTGGCCGCCAGATCGGCGAGGCCGGCCATCGCGTACAACGGGGTGAACTCGGCCCGCCCCAGGAAGGCCTTCTGGGTCTCGTGGGAATCGGACTCCCCGGCACCACCGGTCGCGCCAGCCGCCTCGCTCGTGTCCGCCGCCGGCTTGTCTGCCGCCGGATCGGAGACCGCGTCGTCGTCGAGCTTGTCGGCCGAGTGATCTGGCGTGACATCGCTGTCGGGAACGTTGTGGATCGAGGTGTCGGAGGTCGACGCGGTCCGGTCGGTCGCCACGAAGCCCTCATCGGATGCCGAGGCATGCTGCGGCGGTACGCCACCGATGCTGGCGTCGAAGACGGGATCGGTCCCCTCGTTCCTGTCGTTGATCGGGGTGTTCTTGTCATCGATCGGGTTGGTCATGATCACTTCTCCTGTGGTTGGCCTTTTCGGGCTTGATCGGGTCGAGCCGGTTCGGGCTCGGCCAAGTTCTGGGACTCGAACGTGGCGTACAGGTCGAGCAGCAGGCGCTTCTGTCGGTCATTGAGGCCCGCATCGGCGGCGATCGCCTCGCTGACCCCGCTGGTGCGGTGACCCTCAGGATCGAGGATGCCTGCCCGTACGTACAACGATTCCGCCGAGATCCGCAGGCCCTTGGCGAGCTGTTGGAGCACTTCGGCCGACGGTCTGCGCAGTCCGCGCTCGATCTGGCTGAGGTACGGATTCGAGATGCCGGCCTGCTCGGCCAACTGGCGCAGCGACAACTCTGCGGCGCGGCGTCGTTCGTTGATGAATTCGCCGACACCACTGAGTTGCTCACCTGCCCGGAACTTGGCCACGGGAGCCAGTGTGCTAGCTCCAGCTAGCAAAATCAACCACACTTGCGAGCATGGTCTCGCGCCGCGGTCGGAGGAGCGGCAGCGCGATGTCGAAGAGTTCAGGACGCCACCTACTCTGGACGACATGGATTTCGCCGATGCCATCCGTCAACGCCTGAACCCGTCCTCCGCCGCACCGACGGTGCTCGAACTGGACCTGAGCCGCGGGGTCCTGGCCACCGCGCCGAGCGGACCTCGGGAGGCCTTGCGCAGTCTGCATGCCCCGACCATGCGGGCCGTACGGGAGGGTTTGCGAGCCGCCGCGACCGACGACACCGTCGCCGGTCTGGTGATTCACGTCGCCGAGGGCAACCTGTCGCTCACCCAGGCCGACGAGATCGGCGCCCTGATCTCCGCCTTCGCCAAGCACAAGCCCACCCTGGCCCAGGTGGAGAGTTTCGGAGAGCTGACCAGCGGACTGGTGGGCTACCGACTGGCCAGCCACGCCCAGCAGATCTGGCTGCAGCCGTCGGGAGGACTCGGGCTGAACGGGCTCTCGGCCGAGGTGATGCTGCTGCGCGGGACGCTCGACAAGGTCGGTATCGAGCCCGAGTTCAGCCAACGCCACGAATACAAGACCGCCGCCAACCAGTTCGCCGCCCACGAGGTGACCGGGCCGCAGCGCGAGATGATGCAGCGGATCGTGGATTCCGTGCTCGAGGACACCGTGGCAGAGGTCGCGGCCAACCGCTCCTTGGACCCCGACGCCGTACGGGAGGCCGTCGGCGCATCGCCGCTGACCGCGACCGAGGCTGAACGCCGCGGTCTGGTCGACCGGGTCGGCTACCGCGACGAGGCGTACGCCTGGGTGAAGGAGAACTGGGGCCGGGTCGGGGACGACGGACCCGAGGTGACCCTGAAATTCGTGCACCGGTGGGCCAAGGAGAAGCTCGGCAACGGTGTCGTGCAGCAATTGCGCGACAAGAAGCGTGCCGCCATCGCGGTGGTCGGGGTGCACGGTGGCATCGTCACCGGGCCGAGCCAGCCGGGCGGTCTCGGCGGTCAGACCGCCGGCTCCGACACCGTGTGCGCGCACCTGCGGGCCGCTGGTGCGGACTCGTCGGTGAAGGCGGTCGTGCTGCGGGTGGACAGCCCCGGCGGCTCCTACGTGGCCAGTGACGCCATCCGTCGGGAGGTGCTGCGGCTGCGCGAGACCGGACGCCCGGTCGTCGCCTCGATGGGCGGCGCGGCCGCATCCGGCGGCTACTTCGTGTCGATGGGGGCTGACAAGGTGGTGGCCGGTGCGGCAACGCTGACCGGCTCGATCGGCGTCCTGGCCGGCAAGATGGTCACCGCCGGGCTGACCGAGCGGATCGGTCTGGTCCGCGAGGAGTTGACCGCCGGTGAGAACGCCGCCATGTTCTCCACCCTGCATCCGTTCACCGATGCCCAACGCGCCAAGCTCGATGCCTGGCTCGACGAGGTGTACGAGGACTTCACCCGTAAGGCGTCCGCCGACCGCAAGCTGCCGTACGAAACCCTCGAGCCCTTGGCCCGCGGGCGCGTCTGGACCGGCAGCGACGCCGTGGCCCGCGGCCTGGTGGACGAGATCGGCGGCATGGACACCGCAATCGATCACGCCTGCGTGCTGGCCGGTGTCGATCGCGATGCCGTGGTCGCCCGTGGCGTACCGGCCGTACCGTTCCTCTCCCAGTTCCGTCCCGCCGACTCCAGCGAAGCCCCCAACGCCCACACCAGCCTCGGCTCGTTGGGTCTTGAGTCATGGGGCCTCGGTGCGCTGGATCTCGCCGCGCAGGATGGCAGCCCCGAAGCATTGTTCCGCCGGGTCACCGGGGCGCTGGGGCTGACCGTCGGCGGAGTTCTCAGCTTGCCGTACCGGATCACCCTGGGTTGAGCCGCGCTGCCGGTGATCATGGGGGTCGGGTCGTTCTGGTGACACTCCGAGCACCCTCGCCCGTCCGGGCGGGGGTGCTTGTGCGATGGGGCTGGTGTGGGACAGAGTGGGTCCACCTGTACGCCTGAGACACCGGAGTTGATCATGGCCGACACCACCGTCGCTGCTGCCCCTGAGGAGGAGAAGGAGCTCAAGCGCGTCCTGGGACCGAAGCTTCTGTTGCTCTTCATTGTCGGTGACATCCTGGGCACCGGCATCTATGCCGTCACCGGTGACGTGGCCAAGGAGGTCGGTGGTGCGGTCTGGCTGCCGTTCCTGATTGCTTTCGCTGTGGCCACGCTGACGGCGTGCTCGTACCTGGAGCTGGTGACGAAGTACCCCCAGGCCGCCGGTGCGGCGCTGTACACCCACAAAGCATTCGGCATCCACTTCATCACCTTCCTGGTCGCCTTTGTCGTGATGTGTTCGGGGATCACCTCAGCCTCCACGGCCGCCCGCGCCTTCGCAGCGAACGGGGAGGCCATGGTCAGCGTGGTCCGTGGCTGGGCAGGCCTGCCGGCGATCGAGGCCAGCGACGGCACCATCACGGTGCTGGCCATCTTGTTCATGGTTGTGGTCGCCATCGTCAATCTGCGCGGCGTTGCCGAGAGCGTGTACGCCAATGTGGTGCTCACCTGCGTCGAGCTGTCCGGCCTGCTGATCGTGATCTTCGTCGGCATCTTTGCCATGTCCGAGGGCCGGGCCGACTTCTCCCGCGTGGTCATGTTTGACACACCCGAGGACAAGGGCATCTTCATGGCGGTCAGCACCGCCACCGCCCTGGCCTTCTTTGCCATGGTGGGATTCGAGGACTCGGTCAACATGGCCGAAGAGACCAAGAACCCCGAGAAGATCTTTCCCAAGATCATGTTGACCGGTCTGGGCATCACCGGGCTGATCTACGTCTTGGTGTCGATCTCGACCATTGCCCTGGTCCCGGCCGGCGAACTCGGTGAAGGCACTCCCCTGCTGACCGTCGTCCAGGTCGGTGCACCTGGCCTGCCGTTCGACCAGATCTTTCCCTTGATCAGCATGTTTGCCGTCGCGAACTCGGCGTTGATCAACATGATGATGGCCAGCCGGTTGCTGTACGGACTGGCCAAGCAGCGCGTGCTGCCGGGTGCCTTCGGCAAGGTGCTGGAAGGCCGTCGTACGCCGTGGGTCGCGATCCTGTTCACCACCTTGCTGGCGATCGGATTGATCACGTTCGTCGCCGGTATCTCCAACCTCGGCGGCACGACCTCACTGCTGCTGTTGGCGGTGTTCACCATGGTCAACATCGCCTGCCTGGTGCTGCGGCGCGACTCGGTTGATCATCAACACTTCCGGACGCCGACCTTCCTGCCCATCATCGGTGCGGTGTGCTGCGCCTTCCTGCTCGGGCCGTTCCGCAAGCCCGAGCAGTACCTGATTGCCCTCGTCCTGCTCGGCATCGGCGTCGTGCTCTGGCTGATCGCCTGGTCGGTCAACCGGGCGCTGTACGCTCGCAAGACCTACCTGAAGGATCCGACCGACCTGAGCGGGTGACTTTCGACGCGTTCGTTCCTCGCTTGCCCACGGGGCGGAAGGACTTCTTCAGGAATCCTGCAGCGAGGGGTCGGGGACGCCCGCGGTGATCATGGAACCGTCCTCGCGGCGGCCGGAGATCAACGGCAGGGTGCCCAGGGCGCCCTGCAGTCGGGGCCCCTGATCGGCGAGGGCAACGATGATGGTCCCCGACACCTCGACCGGCTCGTCGCGAACACGTACGGTCACCGGATCGCCGGTCTCCAGGGTGAGGACGAGCTCGTCGGAGGTCAGGTCGGCCCGAACCCGGCTGCCGGCGAGGTTCAACCGGAAAGTGAGCCGCTCCCACGAGGTGGGCAGCCGCGGGTCGAGGTTCACCCGACCGTGGTGATCACGCAGACCGCCGAACCCGTGCACCAGCATCGCCCAGACGCCACCGGTGGAGGCGACGTGCACCCCCTCGGAGGCGTTGTCGTGCAGATCGGCCAGGTCGACGAACAGGCCGGCGTGGAAGTAGTTCATCGCCATCTCGTAATAACCGACCTCGGCGGCGATGATCGACTGCACGATTGCCGACAGGGTCGAGTCGCCGGTGGTGATCGGGTCGTAGTACTCGAAGTCGGCACGCTTCTCAGCCTGGGTGAATGAATCCCCCTGCAGGAACAGGGCCATGCACACGTCGGCCTGCTTGAGCACCTGGAACCGATAGATCACCAGCGGGTGGTAGTGCAGCAGCAAGGGCCGATGATCCTCGGGCGTCTTCGCCAGTTCCCACACCTCGCCGTCGAGGAAGTGATCATCCTGGGGGTGGATGCCGAGGTTCTCGTCGAACGGGATCGACATCCCCGCGGCTGCCCGCTCCCATTCCTCGATCTCGGCCTCGTCGAGGTCAAGGCGATCGGCCAGCGCGGCATAACCGTCGGGTGACAGGTCGCGCAGCCTCCGTACGTGATCGGCGGCCTTCTGCAGGTTGTCCTTGGCCATCACGTTGGTGAACAGGTTGTTGTTCACCACCGTGGTGTATTCGTCGGGCCCGGTGACGCCGTGGATGTTGAACGTCTCGCCACCATTGCTGCGCCAAAAACCGAGATCGGCCCACATCCGGGCGGTCTCGACCAGGATGTCGACGCCTTCGCGAAGCATGAACTCGTCGTCCCCGGTGGCCTCGACATAGCGACACAGGGCGTACGAGATGTCGGCGTCGATATGGTACTGCGCGGTGCCGGCGGCGTAATAGGCGCTCGCCTCCTCGCCGTTGATCGTCCGCCAGGGAAACAGCGCCCCCCGCTGTGACAGCACCGCGGCTCGACGTTGGGCCGATGGCAGCATCTGATAGCGGAAGCGCAGGGCGTTGCGCGCCATCACCGGCAAGGTGTAGGTCAGGAACGGGAGCACGTAGATCTCGGTGTCCCAGAAGTAGTGGCCCTCGTACCCGCTGCCGGTGACCCCCTTGGCCGGGATGCCGTTCTGCTCGGCCCGAGCGGAGGCCTGGGCGATCTGGAACAGGTTCCAACGGACGGCTTGCTGGACGGCCGGCTGACCGGGGATCTCCACATCGGCGTTGGCCCAGAACTCATCCAGCCACAGCTTCTGCTCCTCGTGGTGCAGTTCGGTGCCGTGCCGGCGAACGCGGTCCAGTGTTCGCACGCACCGATCCACGAGTTCGCGAGCCGGGACACCCTTGGACGTGTGGTAGGCGACGGTCTTGGTGACCACGATCGACTGGCCGGCGCGTGCGTCGACCCGATAGACCATCTTTCCGTAGTCATTCTCAGCGCTCAGCATCGGCACGTACGGGTTGTCGGTGACGATCGTGTGATCAACACCGACACCCAGGGTCATCTCCGAGTTCATGCACCGATAGCCCATCAGGATCCGGTCGTCACCGGCCCAGGTCGAGATCGGGTCCAGCACCCGGGAGGCGAACCCTTGGGCCTTGCGGGGATCGAATCCGGACCCCATCGCGGCATCCTTGACGTGGTATTCGTCCTTGCCGTCCTGCCGGTTGAGCACCTGCGAACTGATCACCACCGGGGCATCACCGTCGAGCAGGGTCACCTCCATGGTCATGATCGCCAGGTGCCGCTCGGTGAAGGACACCATCCGGGTCGAGCTCACCTTGACCCGCTTGCCGGCCGGGGTTCGCCAGACCAGGTCGCGGGTCAGCACACCGGCGGCGAAGTCGATGCTCCGCTCGTACGACTCGAGATCGGCATCGGCCAGCAACAGTGGCTCGTCGTCGACGTAGAGCTTGAGCACCTTGGTGTCGGGGACGTTGACGATCGTCTGCCCGGTCTGGGCGAAGCCGTACGCCTCCTCGGCATGATGGATCGGCCAGGTCTCGTGGAACCCGTTGATGAAGGTGCCGTGCGCGTACGATTCGCGCCCCTCCTCGGGATTGCCTCGCATGCCGAGGTAACCATTGCCGACGGCGAAGCAGGTTTCACTGGCGCCTAGATCGTCGGTGCTGTACGAGCTTTCGACCAGGCGCCACTCGTCGATCGGGAAGCGGTGGCGGTCCAGGGGATCGGCGGCTGAACGGGACATGGCGACCTCCTGGGCCTTCAGTCGTTGGTCTGGGCGTCGGACGAGTCGGCGATCAGCTCGGCCAGATCGGTGACGACGCGATCAGCGCCGGCCGCGGTGAGCGGTCCCGCGCCGGCGCCACGGTCGACGCCGACCACCAGACCGAATCCGCCGGCGTGCCCGGCCCGAACCCCCGACGTGGCGTCTTCGAACACCACGGCTCGCGCCACCGGCACGTCGAGCTTGGCCGCCGCGTCGACGAAGGTGTCCGGCTGGGGCTTGCCCGCCAGACCTTCGTCGGCGGCGACGTTGCCGTCCACCACAACCTTGAAGCGGTTGGCGATGCCGGCAGCGGCCAGCACCGCGGGAGCGTTGCGCGAGGACGAGACGACCGCCATCGCGATCCTGCGACGGTCGAGTTCATCGAGCAGCTGGACCGAACCCGGATAGGCCTCGACCCCGTCGCGGCGCAGCACCTCGGAGAAGGCGTCGTTCTTGCGATTGCCCAGCCCACAGACGGTCTCCTCGTTCGGATGATCATCCGGGGTGCCCTGGGGCAGGGTGATGTCGCGGGAGGCGAGGAAGTCGGCGACGCCCTCGTACCGCGGCTTGCCGTCGATGTGGTCGAAGTAGTCGGCCTCGGTGTACGGCTTCGCATCCGGCCGGGTGGTGAGGAACTCCTCGAACATCTTGTGCCAGGCGCGCATGTGCACCTCGGCAGTCGGGGTGAGCACCCCGTCGAGGTCGAACAGGACGGCGTCGAAATCTTCCCAATTCACACCGGCGAGCCTACGGGCCCACCTGAACTTGCCGACGACCGGCGCGCGTGTCGCCGACGATTGGCCTTGGGTGACATCAGCTCCGGTCGGGTCAGATCCCCAGCAACGCGGCCAGGTCACCGACCGGCCGGATCTCCCCCACCGGCTCACCGTGTCCTAGCACCGGCTCATGCGCATGGGCATCCAGCGTCGGATGCTCGTACCCGAGCAGCATCAGGATGCCGGCCGCGAGCCCGGCGCGGGCCCGTGGCGTCCCGTCGCTGATCTTGAGCGCAATACCGCGACCGTCCGGCAGACCGATCGCGTGCACGGCTTCGGCACCGGCCTTGCAGACCAGTCCGGGGATGGCCCGATGCAACTCGACCTCATCGCGCCTGGTGCCCGAGGCCCATTCGGGATGCGTACGGTAGGCATCGGCCAACCGTCGCTCCGGGCCGCCGGTCGCTGCGGCAATCCGACCGAACGCCCGTGCCAGTCCCGACAACGGAACCGCCACCAGCGGCGCTCCGCAGCCGTCGATGGTGGGATGACTGACCGCGTCTCCGCTCAGATCGGCAATGGCGGCGAGGATCTCCTGCTGCACCGGATGATCAACAGCCAGGTAGTTCTGATGATCATGACCGGCGTTGACCGCCGTGGCGATCATGGCGCCGTGCTTGCCGGAGCAGTTCATCGCGATCCGCTCCGGGCCATGGCCCTCGCGAATCCAGTCGATCTTGGCCTGTTCATCGATCGGCAGGTCCGGGGTGTTCTGCAATGCCTGCTCGTCGAGGCCGACGCCAGCCAGGATCCGACGGACGCCCTCGCGGTGGAAGGCCTCGCCCGAGTGGGAGGCAGCGGCCAGCGCGAGCAGTTCACCATCCAGATCGAGACCCAGCCGCAGCATGCCGACCGCCTGCATCGGCTTGCTGGACGAGCGGGGATACATCGGCGTCTCGACGTCGCCGAAGCCGTACGCGACACTTCCATCCGCTGCGGTCACCACCGCTCTCGCATGATGCACGCTCTCCACGAACCCGTTGCGGATGACTTCGACGGCGATGGGATCAGTCACGCCAGACACCCTAGATGACCAGCTCCCTGCCCGACTCGGCAACGACTCCGAAAGTTTGTCCAAAGAATTTTTCCGAACGGGTGTGATTCTTCGCCGGCGGTGGTGTCCTGTCCTTGTGAGGGCGCCTCGACCGGAGGCGCACGAGGTGAAGGGACCACCATCATGGCTGAGAACAAGATCACGCCCGCCAAGGACCTGCCGGCCACCACCGAGGAAGCCAGCGCGCGCTCCGACGCCCAGGCTGCTCAGGCCGCCAAGCAGGCCGAGCCCAAGAAGGTCGGCCCGCTGCAGACCGAGCAGGGTGACACCACCATCGCCGAGACCGTCGTCCAGAAGCTGGCCGGCATCGCCGCCCGCGAGGTTCCCGGCGTGTACGCCATGGGCAACGCCGCGCGTCGTGCGTTCAGCCAGTTGGCCGAGCGCATTCCCGGCTCGCAGACCAATGTCTCTGGTGGTGTCAGTGTCGAGAAGGGCGAGCGTCAGGCCGCGATCGACGTCAGCATCGTTGCCGAGTACGGCTCCTCGATGGTCGAGGTCGCCAATGCGATCCGACAGAATGTGATCGACGCCGTCGAGTACGGCACCGGACTCGAGGTGATTGAGGTCAACGTCAGCATCACCGACGTGCACCTGCCCGAGGATGACAAGGATGAGCGCCCCGATCAGGGTCAGCAGGGATCGTCCGACCGCCTCGAGTGAGGCACCAACGCCACTTCGACATCCACAGATGAGGAACCACTCATGTCCACCAGTCAGATCGGCCTGTTGACCGGCCTCGTGCTCGGCGTCGTCGCCTTCTTCGGCGGCTTCGGCGCCTTCCTGATCGTCCTCGTCATGGGCGCCGCCGGCCTGCTGGTCGGTCGATGGCTCGAGGGCAAGCTCGACGTCCAGGCGCTGTTCGGACGCGCCACGCGCCGATGACCACCATCACGCAGGA
The DNA here is from genome assembly GCA_030453285.1 of Propionibacteriales bacterium. GTDB lineage: Bacteria > Actinomycetota > Actinomycetes > Propionibacteriales > Propionibacteriaceae > Carbonicoccus. The sequence goes on along the minus strand of JAKDKP010000009.1, from coordinate 1,677 downwards.
CGTCGCCGGTCGAGTGACCGACCCGACACGCGGCCGGCTGGAGATTGCCGAACGCGCTGTCGTCAAGGTCGCCCGACAGGTGGCCAATGAGGTCGCGGGGGCGGGCGGTCACAGCGGCGGTGTCCTGGGCATCGGCGGCCAGGCCGACCTGTCCGCGCGGCCCGAGGTGGACGTACAACTCTCGGGTCGTACGGCCACCCTGCGCGTCACCGTCGGTCTGGCCTACCCCGCTCCCCTGCGGCAGATGACCGAACGGATTCGCGAACACATCGTGGCCAGGGTGCCCGCCCTGACCGGGATCGATGTGCATCGGGTCGACATCGAGGTGGCGTGGCTCGTCCCGGGGGCGACGCGTATCAGCGGCGACCTGGCCCTCACCGGGCGGTCAGATCCATCACCAAGGAGGCGGTTGGCATGAGCCGAAGTCCAGCACTACGACACCGCAGCGCCCGCCGGGTGCCGGCCGTCATCGCGGCTTTGTGCCTGCTGGCCCTGGGTGGGTTGGCCGTGTGGGCCGCCGTGGCTCGCCTGGCTCAAGGACGTTGGCCAGGCTGGCTCGAATCGGTGGGCAGCACGGTCGCGGGCCAGCAATGGAATGCACCGTGGGTGATTGCTGCCGCCGTCGTGGCTGCCCTGCTGGGCCTGGTCTGCCTGATCGCCGCGGTGAAGCCGGGACCACCCAGCGCGTGGCGGCTCGACGCACCGGCCGCCGGGTCCGACGAGCCCTCCACCGAGCTGGTCATCTCCCGTCGCGGGGTCGCCCGGCTGGCCGCCGCCCATGCCGACCTGGTCGATGGCGTCGACCGTGTCACGGCCAAGGCTGGGAACCGAGCCGTGCAGTTGACCGTACGGATGCCTGACACCGAGGGCGCAGCAGGACATCAGGCCGCCCAGGGCATTCGGGACCAGGTCACCGGCACCGTCCACCAGGCACTGACCGCGACCGGCCTCGCCGACCCGGTCCGCGTCCGTACCGTCGTCCGCTAGGCGAGGAGAGAATCGTGTACAAGCTCGTCGGAGGACGCAACCGCCTCCTGCTGTTCCTGATCGGCCTCATCCTGCTCTGCAGCGGACTGGCTGCCGGGCTCCTGGCCTCGCCATGGCGCCCCGGTGGCATCACACTCCCCGCAGCCGATGCGCAGCTTCCTGATCTTGCTGCCGCGCCCGACCTGGTGTGGTTGCCGATCGTGGTGGGCGTCGCCGGTCTGCTGATCGCCCTGATCGGCCTGAGCTGGTTCATCGCCCAGGTGCCGCGCCGAGACGACGCCAAGGCGCTCCGGTTGCACCAGGACCCGACCCGGGGCACCACTTCCCTGCCGTCGGCAGTGATCAGGCGTGCGGTCGAAGCCCAGCTGGATGCCATGCCGGGTGTCACCGACTCGCGGGCGCTGCTGCGTGGGACAGCACGAGCACCCGAGCTGACGATCCGGGTGACGGCCGACGACCGCACCGACATCGCCGATCTGGTCTCGCAGATCCGTGGCCGGATCGCCCCCGATCTGGCCGCCAGTCTGGAGACCGCGTTGGCCCACCTGGCCGTACGGGTCGATGATGGCGGTACGCGGCAGAGCACCCAGCGCACCGTCCTGTGACCGCCCAGGCGCCCCACCCGGGCTCGACCCAAACAGGGGCGAGCCAGGCGATCCCGAACGAGACAGGTCAGACCGCAACTGGGCA
>JAKDKP010000418.1 GCA_030453285.1 Propionibacteriales bacterium | reverse complement strand
GGCTGCCAAGGCTGACCCTGAGTTGATCACCGATGATGATCAACACTTTGCCGCCATCGCCCGCAGCCTGGAAGCCACCCTTGCCGACCTCAGCGGACGGGTCGAAGAACTGCGGCGTCTGCCGGCTGTTGCCGGTCAACAGGCGTTGGAACGTGACCTCGAGATCCACCGACTCTCCACGCGACTGCGCGTCCTGCGCCGCTTCGGACTCGACCTGTGCCTTGGCCGCGTCGTCCCGACCGACGGGTTCCCGCCGGTGTACGTCGGACGCTTCGGTCTGGCCGATCGCAACGGCACCCAACTCCTGATCGACTGGCGTTCGCCGGCCGCCGAACCCTTCTTCGCGGCGACCCATGCCCATCCGATGGGGCTGGCCAGTCGACGTCGTTACCGATGGACCCGTGGCCGGATCACCGACTACTGGGACGAAGTGTTCACCGCCGACGGCGTACGGAGCAGTGCGGCCCTGGATGATCAGTCCGCCTTCATCGCCAGCCTCGGCACCAACCGGTCGGCCACGATGCGGGACGTGCTCGGCACCATCCAGGCCGATCAGGACGCCATCATTCGCGCCGATTCCCACGGTGCACTCATCGTCGACGGCGGCCCGGGCACCGGGAAGACCGTGGTGGCCCTGCATCGGGCGGCGTATCTGTTGTTCGCCGATCCGCGGCTGCGGGAGGGGCGCGGCGGGGTCCTGTTCGTCGGCCCGCATCAGCCGTACCTTGCCTATGTCGCCGACGTCCTGCCGAGCCTCGGAGAGGACGGTGTCCAGATAGGCACGGTCGCAGATCTGGTCATCGAGGGAGCCAGTGCACCGGTCGAACCCGACCCCGAGGTGGCACGGCTGAAGTCGTCGGTGGACATGATCACCGCCATCGAACCGGCCGTCGCCCTGTACGAGGAACCACCGAGGCACGGCATGGAGGTCAACACCCCCTGGGCCGACCTGTGGCTGAGCGCCGACGAATGGGCCGACGCGTTCGGTGCGGCCGACCCCGGCACGCCCCACAACGAGGCCCGCGACCAGGTGTGGGAGGAAGTTCTGGCCATCCTGATCGACAAGTTCGACCTCGCGGCACTGGAGGAGCAGGACGTCACCGAGGACCTGCTGCGTCGTGAACTCGTACGTGATGAGGAGCTGGCCACCACGTTCAGTCGGGCCTGGCCCATCCTGGAGCCGACCGAACTGGTAGGTGACCTGTGGGAGGTGCCGGCCTATCTGCGGCGATGCGCGCCCTGGCTGGATGCCGACGAGGTGCGGCTGCTGCAGCGATCCGACCCGCGGGCGTGGACCGACGCCGATCTCCCGCTGCTCGATGCGGCTCGACGACGACTGGGCGATCCGGAGTACTCGAAGCGGCAACGCCGGCGCGAAGCCGTTGAAGCTGCCGAACGGGCACGCATGGATGATGTCGTGGGTGACCTGCTGGACGCCGATGATGATCATGACGAGATGGTGCAGGCCCTGCGGCAGTCAAAGATCAGGGATGCACTCGTCGACAGTGACGCCCTGCCCGCGCCCGAGCTGGACATACTGGCCGGCCCCTTCTCGCACATCATCGTCGACGAAGCCCAGGAGTTGACCGATGCGCAGTGGCAGATGTTGATCAGCCGATGCCCGTCCCGCAGCTTCACCATCGTCGGCGATCGTGCCCAGGCACGCCATGGGTTCACCGAATCCTGGGGTGACCGCCTCGTACGGGTGGGTCTGGATCGCCACAGCCGGGCGACACTGACCATCAACTACCGGACGCCCGCGGAGGTGATGGCCGAGGCCGAACAGGTGATTCGTGCCGTCATCCCAGATGCCAATGTCCCCACGTCGATCAGGAGGACCGGCCAGCCGGTCGAGCATCTCGGCACTGACCGTCTCGAGGCGATCCTGCACGACTGGCTGGCCGACAACCACGACGGCGTGGCCTGTGTGATCACCGTTGACGACGCGGTGGCCGATCGTCTCTGTGACACCTCGCGCGTACGGGCATTGGCACCTGTTTTCACCAAGGGCCTCGAGTTCGACCTGGTGGTGCTGGTGGACCCCGCCTCCTTCGGTGTCGGCATTGAGGGAGCCGTCGACCGGTACGTCGCGATGACACGAGCCACCGGGCGGCTGGTGATTCTCGGTGCTGGTTGACGGTGCATCCCTGGCCGATCGTTGAGCGAGCGAGGGGACGAGGGCGTCGACGTGCTGGAGGTTTCGACGCGCACTCCTCGTTCCTCGTCGTGCTTGCTCAACCACCGTTGGGTGGGGGTGGCTCGTCGTTCGTCGTTGGGCTGCTGGGCACCGGTTATGGGTGGGGTGGTCGTCGTTCCTCGTTGGGCTTGATCAACCGGCGTTCAGAGCGCCGACGTAGTCGGCCAGGTGTTCCCCGGTCAGCGTGCTGCGGGCGGCGACAAGATCGGCCGGGGTGCCCTCGAAGACGACCCGGCCGCCGTCGTGACCGGCGCCGGGACCGAGGTCGATGATCCAGTCGGCATGCGCCATCACAGCCTGATGATGCTCGATCACGATCACCGACTTGCCGTTGTCCACCAGGCGATCCAGCAGGGCCAGCAACTGTTCGACGTCGGCCAGGTGCAATCCGGTGGTCGGCTCATCCAGGACGTACACCCCACCGGAGTCCGACATGTGCGTGGCGAGCTTCAACCGTTGCCGCTCACCACCAGACAGCGTGGTCAGCGGTTGGCCGAGGCTCAGATAGCCCAGACCGACGTCGACCAGGCGCCGCAGGATCTTGTGCGCGGCGGGCAGCTTGCCTATGCCGGAACCGAAGAACGCCTCGGCCTCGGTGGCCGACATGGCCAGCACCTCGGAGATGTTGACGCCGCCGAAGGTGTAGTCGAGGACCTCGGGTTGGAACCGCTTGCCCTCACACACCTCGCACGGAGTCACCACCCCCGACATCATCGCCAGATCGGTGTAGATCACCCCGTTGCCGTTGCAGCTCGGGCAGGCGCCCTCGGAGTTCGCGCTGAACAGGCCGGGCTTCACGCCATTCTCCTTGGCGAACGCCTTGCGGATCGGATCGAGCAGCCCGGTGTACGTGGCCGGGTTGCTGCGACGAGAGCCACGAATTGCTCCCTGATCGACAACGATCACGTCGTCGCCGGCGAGACTTCCATGGATCAGGGAACTCTTGCCCGAGCCGGCGACCCCGGTGACGACCACCAGCACACCCAACGGGACATCGACGTCGACGTGCTGCAGGTTGTGCGTGTCGGCACCTCGGATCTCCAGGACATCGGCAGGTGCTCGTACCGAATCCTTCACGTGGGTGCGGTCGTCGAGGTGGTGGCCGGTGATCGTGTCACTGTGCCGCAGGCCCTCGGCCTTCCCCTGGTAGCAGATCTCGCCGCCACTGGTCCCGGCCCCTGG
>JAKDKP010000417.1 GCA_030453285.1 Propionibacteriales bacterium | reverse complement strand
CGGCGAGCAGCGGCACTCGGCCCGCCTATCAGCGGATGCTCGCCGACATCCGCGCCGGCCACATCGACGCAGTGGTGGTCTGGGACCTGGATCGACTCCACCGTCGCCCCATCGAGCTCGAAGAGTTCATCACCCTCGCCGACTCCAAAGGCCTCGCCCTGGGCACCGTCACCGGCGATGTGGATCTGGGCACCGACAATGGCCGACTCTTCGCCCGCATCAAGGGGGCGGTCGCCCGGGCCGAGATGGAGCGCAAGTCTGCGAGGCAGAAGGCGTCGCACGAGCAGCGGCGCAGCACCGGCAGGCAGTGGTCATCGTCTCGACCCTTCGGCTTCCAGTCCGATCTCGTGACCCACCACCCCGTCGAGGCCGAGGCTCTGCGTCAGGCGTACGCCGATTTCCTTGCCGGGGTTGGACTTCGGGAGATCTGCCGCCGACTTGATGCCCAGGGAATCAAGTCAGCCAAGGGCAATCGTCTAATCCACACCACTCTCCGGAATCTCCTTCGCCACAAGAGAAATGCCGGATTCCTCCCTGACGGGACCCGTGGTGCATGGGAGCCGATCGTGGATGAGCAGACGTGGCGGACCGCGCTCGCTCGACTTGATGAACGCTCCGCACCTGGCCGGCTGCCCGTGGGGCTCCTGTCGGGCTACGGCCGGTGCGGCGTGTGCGATGGGCACCTCGGCCGCGTTTCGGCCAACGGGAAGCCCGCATATGCCTGCTACGGGCACAAGCCCGACGGTTCGCTTCGCAAGTGCGTGACCAGGTCAGCCCACTATGTCGATGCGCTCGTCATCGACATGGTTCTAGAGCGACTCTCCCGCGACGACGCCGTCGAGCTGCTCACCGCGGACTCTCAGCCCGTCGACCGGTCCGCCGAGGCTGCGACCCTGCGGAGTCGCCTGGAGGAGATGGCCAGCGCCTACGCCGATGGCGCCTTCACGATGCGTGAGTGGCGCACCGCTCGCGATCGAGTTTCGGCGAAGCTCGCTGAGGTGGAGGCGCTGATGGTTGCCGATTCATCTCGCCTCGCCCTGGCACCGATTGCAGGTTCCGACGACGTACCCGGGGTGTGGGCCGGGATGGACATCGGCCAGCAGCGCGCCGTGGTCCAAACGCTGGTCGCCGTGACGATCATGCCGACCAAGCGGGGTGCGCGATTTATCCCTGAGGATGTGCGGGTGGAGTGGCTCGCCTAGATCTGCCTCCGGGACGCCTGTAGGTCCCGGATTCGGCGCAGCCGGTGGATCTCGGCGGGCATCTCCCGCTCGGCGTCGGGGTCGGTGAGCAGGTGCAGGGCGCGCTGATGTAGCGCCGGCACCGAGATTCCGAGATCAGCGGCGACACCGGTGCGACCGCGGCGGGAGAGGGTCATGGCTCGGATGATGGTCCGGTCGTCGTCGGTCATAAATCCTCCAGTCGTCGGGCCATGTACAGCCGGTCCACCTTCGGGGAGTGGTCCGGGTCCAGCCGTGCCCACAGGGTCGCCTCGTCCACCCACAGGTCGTCAGCGGCGCCGTCATAGTCATCGCCGTGCCACATCAGGGCGTCAGCCACGGGCTCGATCCTCGGCAGCAGCCACACCGCTGCCAAGGTCCGCACGTGACGCTCGATCCGGTCGGGCTGGCAGGACGTGTGCCCCTCATCGATGTGCACCAGTTCGTGCGCCAACGAGGATCGGCGCTCGCGCTGGGTGAGGCCGGTGTGCATCCAGATCGCTCGGCCGTTGGTCACGGCTCGCAGTCCGACCGGGAGATGGCACCAGGTCACGTCGATGTGTGACAGGGCACGAAGTGCGCGCCACGGGTGAGCCAGCTCCATGCTCACCGACGATAGGCGGCAGGGCTGACAGGCTAGTCGGCGCCCTTGGGACTCTTTGCTTTCTTCGAGCGACGCACCTGTGGTCGGACGTGAGGCTCATTCCCATCGAGTGCTCTGCGGATACGGTTGCGGTGGCCGTACGCTGCGTAAAGTTGGGTCACGAGGAAGATCATCGCAAGTCCAAGATGGGTCCCGATCGCGCCGAGAGTAGCGCTGGCAACGATCGCAGTGGCCCGCTGCCAGCCTCCTTCAATGGGACCCAGGGCGATGAGCACAATCGACCCGAGGGAGATGGCCATGGCGTCAACGATGACCTGCATCATGTGGGCTACGGCTTCGTCGAGCATGTCTCGAGTCGGTTGATCAGTGAGCGCGTAGTCGGCGTCCCGATTGGTGATCCGCTCCCTCCAAGCGGAGACCTGAGTGAACGCGCCAACCATTGCCCCAGTCCCCAATGCTGCGGACGCTAGGAACGCTGTTGCAACATCCTTGTCGAACTGGACCCTACCCAACCCCAGCAGGATACCGAAGGCCAACGGGAGCAGTAGGACCAGGAATCGGACGTTCGACGGCCACACATGGTCCGAGTCGCGCCCAGAAAGCCCATCCCAGTGAGCACGCCAGATGGTGGAGAGACCAAATCGCTCCATCGTCACCATCCCCCTACCACGTCAAATCGGGCCTAAGCTCAGCGATCTTCTTCTTGACATCATTGTTCCACCGGGGGCCATCGGGCGGTAGGTCCCGTGTCGTTGGGTAGACGAAGACATCTTCGATCTCGGAGAGCGGGAAAACCTTGTCTCCATCTTCCGAGTCTTCCAGCAGCATGCTGCCGTCCTCGAAGTCAAAACTATCGAGACCATCAGACATTCCGGTCGCAACCAAGACATCTGTCGGCGTTGCGGAGCGATCCTGACGGAACTTCCTGAGGATTTCGTCCAACAACTTCCCTGTGAGTGACGCATCTACTCGGTACTGGACCGTGGCCGTTGGACGCCCTGCAGGTAGCCCGCTCGGTGGAGGCGCTTGCCCCCGCAGGCGAAGGGATACCTTTCCGCTGCCTCGTTTAAGAAGAGACTCCAGGTGTGCACGGTCGGCCATCGGCGCCAATGTGATCTTATGGGAGGTGCAAGCCTTGGCTCGTCCAAGGTCGAAGGCCCCGTCTCTGGTGGCTTGGTTCCGGTTGCGTCGAACATCACTCCCAACAGCCAGCCAGTTTTGGATCAACTGTCTTGGGCAGGTGTGCCCCTGTTGCTCGACGGCCACAACCCCCGGTCCATCTCGCCCAGGGATCAACAACTCGGCGCGGTACCTGTTGGCCGCTGCTCCGTTGAATTCGTCCTCAAAGGACGAGGGGCCGAGGATCGAGTCATGTTTGCCCTTCACGCCTACCCGGAAACCCAAGGACAAGTGATGTTCAGACGCAAGGGTTACATCCTCGAACCAGACCACCCGCTTGCCCGTGGGTTGAAAGGGATCGGGAAGGGACTCGTCTTTTGCGGAATGCAACGGCACCTCGGCTCGAAAACTTCGGGACGCGTTGCACAACTCTTGCAGGAT
>JAKDKP010000416.1 GCA_030453285.1 Propionibacteriales bacterium | reverse complement strand
GCGATCTTGCGGGTCAACTTGGAGAGCTTCATGCACAGCTTGGACAGCATCTTGGAGATCTTGCCCATCACCATCGCGACCTTCGCCGAGGCCCACGCGGTGTAGGCGGCCAGCGAGGCACCGAACGACGGAATCGCTGCCGCAGCAGCGATCACGGCCTCGGTGACCAGGCCGATCACGACTTCCTTGACGATCCCCCAGACGAAGCTGCGTACCTCGCCGACGACCACGCCGACGATCTGCACCACCGAGGAGAAGCTCTTGGCGCCCTTGGAGCTCTGGATGAACTGCTCGTTCAGTTCCTTCGACGCGGCCAGGTACTTCTCCTGCGCCGGACCGGTCCAGGAGGTCAGGTCGCCCCGGACGGCCTCGACGTGCGCGTTGCCCTGCTCGGCGAACGTACGGGAGAACTCCAGCCACTGCTTCGAGTAGGCCTTGACCTCGGCGGCATCACCGGCCAGCAGGTCGAGGGGCTCCTTGATGATGGAGACGTTGTTGGCGACCCAGTCGAGCAGCGGGCCGAGCACAGCGCCGACCAGCGCTCCGGCCGGATCCATGAACGCGCTCAGCGCCTCCATGCCGATGTCGACCCCGGCTGCGACATCGTCGAAGCTGAAGTTGCCGTCGCCCCAGGCGTCCTTGGCTCCCTTGATTGCGGTGAACATCAGTTCCCCATCCCCCTGCTGGCCGAGGTGTTGTCGGACTCGGTCGTCTCGTAGGCGCTCTTGGCCGCGTTGATCTGGTCCTCGACCTCGCCGAAGGCGCCGCCAAGGCCGCCGACGTACTGGCCCGCAGCATAGGTGGCGGCCGTCATGGCGCCCATGATCAGCGGGCCGGCGATCAGGCCGTACATGATCGGGTTCGGCAACTTCTGCGCCTGGGTGATGGTCTTGTCCACCTCGCCCTTGATCGCGGACAGGTTGCTCTTGTGCTTGTCGAACTCGGTGAGCTCAAAGGTGTGGGCACTCATTCCGCACGCACGCTTTCTGACTGGACAACAGCGACAACTCTAGGGTGCCGGCGGGTCAGTTCCCGGTCGTGGAGTTGGTTGTGGCGTCGGTCGTGGACGCGGCCCGCGCAGCGGTGCGGCGACGGATCCACGGCACGAACACCACCAGCAACAACCCCACCGAAATGAGCAACGGAACGCCCATCAGCAGCAGGTACCACTGACCACCGGTCCCCGACGGCTGGCCGGCCGGAATGATCACTTCGCGATAGCGGTTGTCCTCGATCCGGTGCGGATGGGACTCGACGGTGACGGTGCCCTCCAGCGCATGGAAGGTGCGGATCACGTACGGCGCCTCGGCGTCCAGATCGGAGTTGTACGGATCGCTCCACTTCTCCTGTGGCTCCCAGACGATGTCGGCGGTGCACCGCTGCATCGTGCCGAAGGTGCTGAGCATCGGCCGACACGAATCGATCGTGGCGGACCCGGTGCGCAGCACTTGGGATTGCGGGTACATGCCGACCCGATCGGTCTGGGCGAAGCCGAACGAGCCGAGCAGGATGGTGATCACCAACCACACCAGGATCGGTACCGCGGCCGACGCCTGGGCGGTCGCCTCGGCGAGGGTGGCCCGTACGTCGTCGGCCAGCTTTTCGTCAGTCAGCTGACCGGCGCCGTTGCGGAAGGCGAGTTCCCGGACCGCCCCGTTGATCGAGACGACGGCCCGTACGGCCTTGGATTCGGCCTCACCGACCGTCCTGGTCATCAGCTCGTTGATCGAGGAGGCGTTGGCCGAGATCGCGGCGATCTCGTCGGTCAGTTGCTGCTGCCAGGTGTCGGGGGCGCCGCGCGGGACCGTCGACAGCACCAGTGGATCGTTGCGGAACGCCTCGAGGGAGGCGGCATCGAAGTCCAGCTTGTCGAACGCGGCCTCGACCGCCGGGTCGTCGGGGATCACGTACTCGGCGTCGGCGTCGGTCTCGGCGTGCTCAACGGTGGCATGCGAGGGGCGTCCCGGTCCGTCCTCGTCGGTGTCGGCAGGGAGATTGGCCAGGACCTCGGTGTCCAGCCCGCCGGAGTGAGCCGCAGTCGCCTTGCCCACCTCCCGTACGGCTTCGCGGTACGCCTCGTTGAAGGCCGTCGTCAGTCGCGGCGGGGTCTCCGAGCCTGCGCCGGAGAAGCTGATCTGCTGAATCGCACCGCCGGGAGCGACTATGACGGTGACCGCCCCCTGACTCGAGGTGGCGGCGAGCGCAGCCAACTCCTCCTGCTGCCGGCGCGCCTGGGCGTACATCTGCTGTGCCCGAGCAGCCATGTCATCGATGATGCGCTGCGGATCCTGGCCCATGGGTGACGGTGCAGTCATGGGGCCAAGATAGCCGCCGACAAGACCACCGGCCGACGGTCACTCGCCGAGGGCACCGATCAACGACTCCTGGGCGAAGCCGAGCCAGTCATAGAGGGTGGACATGAAGGCCCTCGGGTCGTCCTCGGGCAACGCCGCCATCTCGTCGGCCGACTCGTCATCGTCGATGCCGAGCCGTGCGGCGAGGCTCAGCCGCAGTGCGGTCAGCGTCTTCAGCCAGGCGTCGACGTGGTCATCGGCGACAACCAGGGGCACCTTGCCCTGATCGGTCTGCAGCACGTCCTCGCGGACCAGCATGGCCAACTCGATCTTGGTGTCGCGCATCTCCCGGCCAGTGAACCGACGGAAGTCCGAGCTGGCCTCGGCGTCGTGCGGGTATGCGTTGGGAAAGAGTCGTTGGATGGCCGGATCATCGGACACCTCCGGCGCATCGGGGTCGGCCTCCAGGTCCTGGGCCCACAGGTCGAAGGGGTCATCGGAATCGACGGCGGCCTCGGACTCGGAGCGGCCGTCGTCGAGCAACTCGATCAATTGTGTCGACAGGGAGGCCAACAGGTCGGCCTCGAACTCATCGAGTCCGGTGGTCAGCACCCCGCGACGTCGGGTGAACCGTTTCACGCCTCGTCCTTGTCGATGGTCGCCCACAGGCCGAAGTCGTGCATCGCTGCCACGTCGCGTTCCATCTCCTCCCGGGATCCACTGGAGACCACCGCCCGGCCCTCACTGTGGACGGCCATCATCAGGTGCTCGGCCTTGGCCTTCGGATAGCCGAAGTAGCTGGTGAAGACGTGGGTGACGTACGACATCAGGTTCACCGGATCGTCCCAGACGATGGTCACCCACGGCGTCTGCGTCTGCAGCTCCTCGGCCGGGCGTTCGGCGACGGCGGTACCACCAGCCGGTGCCACCGTCGGCGGCTCGGGAATCGCGGCCTGCGCGTCCTGCACTGCGGTCATGTCCGCATTGTCGCAAACTTCTCCCGATTCGGCGGCGGCCACCCCGTACCAACACCGGCACATACGCAGGTTCTAGGTGTACCCGGCCAGGACGTTGGTAGCGGCGAGGCGGGTTGAACGAGGGAG
>JAKDKP010000415.1 GCA_030453285.1 Propionibacteriales bacterium | reverse complement strand
TGATCGCCCAGGGCGCCGACATCGCCGAGGAGTACTACTTCTCCCTGCTGCTGGACCGTGCCGAGCGGCGCTACCTGGCCATGTGCAGCGTCGAGGGCGGCGTGGACATCGAAACCCTGGCCGTCGAGCGTCCCGAAGCGTTGGCGAAGGTGCCGGTCGACCCGAACGTCGGCATCGACCAGGCCAAGGCCGACGAGATCGTCGCCACCGCAGGCTTCGCCGAGGCCGATCGCGCAGCCATCGCCGACGTGCTGCAGAAGCTGTGGACCGTCTATCGCGAGGAGGACGCGACCCTGGTCGAGGTCAACCCGCTGGTCAAGACCGGTGCCGGCGCCATCCTCGCCCTCGACGGCAAGGTGACCCTCGACGACAACGCCGACTTCCGTCACGAGGCGCACGCCGCCCTCGTCGACGCCTCCGCCGCTGATCCGCTCGAGGCCAAGGCCAAGGAGAAGAACCTCAACTACGTCAAGCTGGACGGTTCGGTTGGGATCATCGGCAATGGTGCCGGCCTGGTGATGAGCACCCTGGACGTCGTCGCGTACGCCGGCGAGGAGTTCCGCGGAGCGCCCAAGCCGGCGAACTTCCTCGACATCGGTGGCGGCGCGAGTGCCGAGGTGATGGCCAACGGTCTGAGCATCATCCTGGGCGATGAGCAGGTGAAGAGTGTCTTCGTGAACGTGTTCGGCGGCATCACCGCCTGTGACGAGGTCGCGAAGGGGATCGTCGGCGCGCTGGATGCGCTCGGTGACACCGCCACCAAGCCCCTGGTGGTCCGCCTCGACGGCAACAACGTCGAGTTGGGCCGGCAGATCCTGGCCGATCGCAATCACCCTCTTGTCACCATCGAAGCCACCATGGACGGCGCCGCGGCCAAGGCCGCTGAGCTCGCCTCGGCACAGTAAGGACGGATCACACCATGGCAATTTTCCTCAACGCAGACAGCAAAGTCATCGTCCAGGGCATGACGGGCGCGGTCGGGATGAAGCACACCCGGCTGATGCTGGCCGACGGCACCCAGGTCGTCGGCGGCGTCAACCCGCGCAAGGCGGGCACCACTGTCGACATCGACGGCACCGAGATCGCGGTGTACGGGACGGTCGCCGAGGCGATGGCAGCCACCGGCGCCAACGTGTCGGTCGTGTTCGTGCCGCCGGCCTTCACCAAGAGCGCGGTCATCGAGGCCATCGACGCCAAGATGCCCCTGGTCGTGGTCATCACCGAAGGCATCGCGGTGAAGGACTCGGCCGAGTTCTACAACTACTCACTGGGCAGCGCCACACGCATCATCGGCCCGAACTGTCCCGGACTGATCAGCCCCTCGCAGTCCAATGTTGGCATCATTCCCGGCGACATCACCGGACCCGGCCGGATCGGACTGGTCAGCAAATCCGGCACGCTGACGTACCAGATGATGTACGAGCTGCGGGAGTTCGGCTTCTCGACCGCCATTGGCATCGGTGGCGATCCGATCATCGGGACGACCCACATCGACTGTCTCGAGGCCTTCCAGAACGACCCCGAGACCGATGCGATCGTGATGATCGGCGAGATCGGCGGCGACGCCGAGGAGCGGGCCGCGGAATACATCAAGGCCAATGTCACCAAGCCCGTTGTCGGGTACGTTGCCGGCTTCACCGCACCCGAGGGCAAGACGATGGGCCATGCCGGTGCCATCGTCTCCGGTTCGTTGGGCACGGCTGCAGCCAAGCAGGAGGCACTCGAAGCCGCCGGGGTCAAGGTGGGCAAGACGCCCAGCGAGACCGCCGCCAAGATGCGCGAGATCATGCAGGGCCTCCAGCAGGCCTGACGCCTCCGCCCATTGACGGGCCGAAACATGCAGTGAAATGCCAGAACGGGCCCCTGCCGGAGTGATCCGGCAGGGGCCCGTCTCGCTGTCCTGATCACCTCAGGTGAATCATGCTCAGGTGGGCCTTCGGGTGCTCAGCCGATCTGTGTGGCCCGTTGGCCGGCACGGATGTTGAAGTCCTGCCACTGCTTGTCGGTGAAGTCGACGTTCGGCTCGAGCGGCAGGAAGGTGTAGATGACCTTCGTACCGGCCGTGCTGACCGTCACCCGGTATGTCACGGCCTCGGTCTCGCTGGAGTTCTGGCGGATCTTGAACGAGGTGCCCTGGATCTTGATCCGTTGGGCGCCCACCGAATCGAACGTCGTCTCGCCCGACACCTTGGCCGTGGGTTGGCGGGCACCACACTTGCGGAGATTGCCGCGCAATTCCTCGGCCAGCTTGGTGGCCTCGGACTGATTCCGCATGGTGAGGATGACCTCGTCGATGCCGAACGTGCTCTTCACCGTGTCGTCGTCCTCAAGGATGTACGTCCGACCCAGGCGGGCGGTCGGGCCGTCGGCCTTGGCGAAGTCGTACTGCTCGCAGGAGGTACCCGTGGTGGTGTGGGCCTGTGTCACATCGGCGGGGGCCCACCGTCCGGTCTGACCCTTGAGCACCGGAATGTCGGCGGCCACCGGTAGACCCGGGGCATCTCCGCCGATCGGTGGGACGACCTGCATCACCGCGGGCTTGTCGGCACACAGGCCGACCGCCACCGTGCACTGGGTATTGACCACTCCGGCAGCCATCTTTGCCATCTGGGCCTGGCTGACCGGCTTGTCGGTGGTTGCGGAGGCGAAGACATTGAGCATCCGGCCAACCTGCACCATCAGGACCGTGTGGTACGAAGGCTCGGACTCGTTCGACGTCACCGTGACACCGATCGCCTGATTGCTCAGGTTGCTGACCAGCACTGCGGAATCCAGGTACACCTTGTCGACCATGCACCCGCCGAGGGGCTTGGAGCGTTCGCCGAAGACGTCGGCAGCCTCATCCTTGGTGGGATAGAGATCGGCCTGCTGGAGGGTTGTCAGGGTGCGCGCACCAGTGCCGGTCAGCACCCGGATCATCGTCTTTTCGGCAGGCGTCTCATTCTCGGTCGGCTTGCTCAGGCACGTCGCCACCGGGCTGTTGTCGTTGATGCCGGTCTGCGTCGTCGTGACCGACCAGGTGGCCTTGGGATCGAGTGCCTCGGCCTGGGTGTCGGTGAGGAGTCGCTGCTCCGACAGTGTCTCCGGCTCGGACGAGGGCGTCGCCGCCGACGTCACCGCACCGGTGGGCTGGGTGGCAACGGTGTCACCGTCGCCCTGTCTGAGGGCGAACACCGCGTACCCGATGGCCAGGATGACGGCCAGCGTTGCGGCAACGGCACCGAGAACCACGCCGATGCGGGCCCGTCCCTGTGGCGCAGCACCGGGACGCTCCGACGGGCTCCGCCGGCTGGCCGGAAGCAGCCGTCCGCCGCGCCCCGCTGAGCGCTTGGCGGTGTAGCGGGGCGCCGGTCCAGGCTGTTCCGCTGCCGGCGATGGCGCCGATGCCTGGCTGGCCACCGGTT
>JAKDKP010000414.1 GCA_030453285.1 Propionibacteriales bacterium | reverse complement strand
TGTACCTGTTCCTCTCGATGATCGCGTACGGACTGGCTCGATTGCTGCGTCAGTCCATCGCACCCCTGGCGATCATGATCGGGCTCCCGGTGATCATCGGGACCGGCATCCTGCAATGGCCACAGGGGATCCGGTTCCTGCCGGACCAGGCCAGCCTGAGCCTGCTCGGCACCCCTGGCTACGACGTCACCGAGCTGCCGGTCGGCGTCGCCGCCCTCGTTCTGTTCGGCTGGTCGGTGCTCGCCACCGTCACGCACGTGCTGGCTGTGACCCGCCGCGACGCCTGAGGCCAGCCGATTCCCCACCCCCCTTCCCCGACGTGGCGGTCGGAACCGGCGCTCGGCGGTCGCAATGTCGCCCGCCGGGATGCTCAACTGCCCGCCACGTGGATGCCGGTGGCGTCCGGCGGTCGCATCAGGAGGGGTCGTGTTCAGCCAGCGTTGTCGCGGTACCACGCGGCGATGGCGTGATAGGCACGCTTGGGGGTCCACGTGCCGTCGGCGTGGGCGGAGACGATCCCGTAGCTGGCCAGGTCCAGGTCTCGGCCGGGTTCGTCGGAGGTGGTCAGGGCAGGCTCGCTGAATCCCCACACGAAGGTGCCGGCGATGCCCGCTCGGTCGAACACCTCGAGCAGTTCGATCAGGTAGTCGGCCTGCTCCTGTTCGTCGCGGACGAGGCGGCGGGGCACGGTGTGCTGGTCGCGTCCCCGGATCACACCGGCGGCGGTCGATGCCTTCGCGGCGGCACCGCGGTAGGTGCAGGTGCCAAACTCGAAGACGTACACCGGCATGCCGTCGGCCCGCTCGACCAGGGCCCGCAGGTCCTGCTCGAAACGGGCCGCGTTGTGCGCATCCCGATAGCGGTCCACGCCCACCACGTCGAAGATGGACCAGTCCGGGCGTTCCCAGTCGCCGGCACCGTACGAGATCGGTCCGGCAAAGCGACTCCGCGCTTCGCCGACGAGATCGGCGAGCAGCCGTCGAAGGCGTCGGTTCGCCAGCGGCAGCAGCGGGAACGTCACGGTCAGCAGCGCTCCCCTGCTCCAGAACGTCGGGCCGGGAAGCAGGCCCGGTGTGGACAAGGTGAGCTCACACCCCACCACCAGGCCGACCGTTGCCCCGGCGATCCGGAGTCGCTCGGCGGTGTCGGCCGCAGAACAGACAGACCGCACCTGTTCTCGTACGGGCCGGTCGAACCGCCGCGGCTGCAACCACACCTCCAACCCCTCGGAAGCCGCGATGCCCGCCGCCACGTCGAGACGATGAGGATCGCTGGCCATGATCAACACCGCGCCGGCGTTCAATTCGGTCCTGATGGCGCGAAGGTCTCGCCGTGCCCTCTCCTCGGTGAAGAACGGGTTGCTGTCGAAGTCCTTCTCGTACAGCACGCCTGCGTCGTATCCAATCCCGCGAAGTCGATCAGCCATCCCCAACCCTCAGAACGTCGGATATGGACCGACGATAGTGCGCAGCGACAACCCGCCCTTTCCGGCGTGGCGGTCAGTACTGGTGCCTGGCGGGCGCAATTTCGCCCGCCGGGATGCTCATCTGCCCGCCACGTCGGGCTTGGTGGGTGGTGCGCGCCACGCCGCCAGGGTCAGTCCGGACGGTTCCAGCTCGGGTGCTGGTGGACCCAGATGGCGGCCTGGACACGGTCCCGGACACCGAGCTTGGCGATGATGCGCGACACGTGGGTCTTCACGGTGCCGACCTCGACGTAGAGGCGGTCGGCGATCTCGGCGTTGCTCAGACCGTCCGCCATCGCGGCCAGCACATCCTGTTCGCGAGCCGTCAGGTCCGGGGGCGGCGCTGCGGTGGCATCAGCCGGACGCCGTCGTACGAACTCACGAATCACCCGACTCGTCACCGCAGGCGAGACCAACCCGTCCCCTACCGCTGCCGCCCGGACAGCCAGCACGAGCTGATCAGGATCGGTGTCCTTGAGCAGGAATCCCGAGGCCCCGTTCTCCAAGGCACCGAAGACGTACTCGTCGAGGTCGAAGGTGGTCAGCACCACCACCGGAATCGGCTGTTCGACATCGGGGCCGGCAAGACGCGCGGTGGCAGTCAGCCCGTCGCCGCCGGGCATCCGTACGTCCATCAGCACGACATCGGGACGCAGGGCCAAGGCGCGGTCGACCGCTTCTCGCCCGTGGGAAGCCTCACCGATCACCTCGATCTCGGGATCGAGCTCGAGGAAGGCTCGCAGCGATCGACGCACAGTGGGCTGGTCATCGGCAATCAACACCTTGATCATGAGTCCTCCTCGATCATGCCTGCTCCTTGATCATCATCGCCCGCGGAACTGGCCGACGAGGTGGCCGAGTTGGGCACCTGCAGCGACACCACCCAGTCTCCGTTCGGAGCCGCTGCGGCCTCGCAGGTGCCGCCGATCAGGGCGGCGCGCTCCCCTGCCCCGATCAATCCGTACCCGGTGCCCTCGGTTGTGTGGACCCGTGCCGGCGACTCCCCCACCGCAGCACCGCGCCGGCGGACCTTCGCGTCGATGCCGTAGGACCCCGCGGTCGGGTTGGTGACTGTCAATCGTACGGTGTGGCTGTCGGCGTCCAGCGCGACCGTGACTGGGCTCCCGGCTGCGTGGCTGTCGGCATTGATCAAGGCCTCGGTGAGGACGCTGATCGTGGTGGAACTCGCCGCATCGTCGACCGGCACAGGCACACTGATGTGGGCGTCGACGGTGAGTCCACGATCGGCCACCACACTGTCGATGAGGTGGCGTGCGGCGTGTGCCAGCGGCTCTCGTACCGGTCCCTCGTGGTCATCTTCACGAAGCGTACGAACCACGTCTCGCATGTTGTCCAGCGCCCGAGCGGTCTTCTGCTCCACCTCGGCGAGGATCGGTGCATCGTCGGTGATCCGCATGCTGCGGACACTCAACAGCGCATCCATGATGTCGTGAGCCGCGAGATCGTGCAGGTCGCGGGCCAGCCGGTTCCGTTCCTTGGCGACGGCCTCGGCATTGAGCGCCCGGGAGTGCTTGGCCAGCAGGCGCGCGTGTTCGGCAGCCTCGTGGGCGCGTTGCCGTTGGAGGCGATATCCCACCCCGAGGGTGAAGCTGGCGACATAGAAGAATCCGACTTCCAGGGCGACCAGGCCGATCTCTGGTGGTGTGATCACTTGTCCCCTGGCCATCACCAGAGCGCACTTGACGATCACGCTGAGCAGCCAGCCAGCCGCGACCGCGGCAGGACCGCCACGACCCGGAACGTACGCAGCCACGGCGAAGACGCTGAACCACAGGGGCAGGGTGAGTCCGCCGTTGCCCGAATGACCGAGAGCCAGCGAACTGCCGACGAAGATCAACAGGGTCGCTCCGAACACAATCACTGGGTGGGGGCGGTGCCACCACAGCAACACCACCGACCCGGTGTTGACCACGGCGAACGCGCCGTAGGT
>JAKDKP010000413.1 GCA_030453285.1 Propionibacteriales bacterium | reverse complement strand
TCGCCGACTATTGTCGACATTTATCATACGCGACATATTTCGTACGGGATCTGCTGTGCGGGACCTCCGGAGAGTGACATGGTCGCGGGAGTTGCGTGGCCGCCAGGGTGCGGGATCGCCCCGACCGCGGTCGGTGAAAGGCGGTAGCAACCGCGAGCGGACCCCCTCCGTGAGCTGCTGACCGTGCCTCCCGTCGCGTGCTGACGCACCTCGTCGAGACGATCGCCCAGCGGCCGACTGGACTTCTGTGCTCCACCCGCTTACATTTGCGGCGGTTTGTAACGGAAAGATATCGATCAGCTGGGGGAACGTGGTGCGGAAGTACAAGGCGAAGCGGGGAGCATCTGCCTCGTGGGGGACACGAGTGGCCAAGGCTGGTCGGATCGTGGTCCCGGCGGTAGCAGCGATGACATTGGTCGGCGGCATCTCGATGACCCTGCCCGCGATGTCGCAGCCGGTGACGGCCGAGCCCGCCGCGCTCCCGGGAATTGATCTTGCCCAGCGCGAGCAGCGCGCCAACCGGAGTGCGGAGCGTCAGGCTCGGATCGACGACCTGGCCAAGAAGGCTGACTCGGCGCTTGCCAAGCGCGCCGAGGAGGCTCGCAAGGCTGCGGAGAAGGCCAAGAAGGGGCAGAAGAACCAGAAGACCGCCCTGGATGGGGTCCAGCTGCAGGCGGCCGGCTTCCGGTACGCCACGGCGAACCTGAACCTGCGTACCGCTCCGAATCCCTCGGCCAAGGTTGCCGACGTGCTGGACGAGGGCTCCAAGGTCGACATCACTGGCGGCAAGGTCGGGGACTTCACCCAGGTGCTGGTGAAGGGTGCCGGCTATTGGGTGTCATCGCAGTACCTGAGCCAGACCAAGCCGGAGCCCAAGCCCGCCACCTCGCCCGACGCCAAGAGTTCGTCCGGCTCCGACGGATCGGATTCCGGCAGCTCCGACTCCAACGGCTCCGGCAGCTCGGGCAATGCCGGTTCCAGCGGGTCTGGTGCGGCGTGCACCAGTGGCTCGAAGGTGGAGTCCGGTCTCGTCCCCAACGCGATCAAGGTGCATCGCGCGGTCTGCCAGCGATTCCCGCAGATCTCGTCCTTCGGGGGTGTACGGCCCGACTCGCTGCCCGAACACCCCAGTGGCCGTGCCCTGGATGCCATGATCGCCAACAACGCGACCGGCTGGCAGATCGCCCGCTGGGTGAGGGCCAACGCCAGCTCGCTCGGTGTCACACAGGTCATCTATGACCGCAAGATCTGGACCACGCAGCGTTCCTCCGAGGGCTGGCGGTCGATGTCGGACCGTGGCGGAGTGACGGCGAACCATGAGGATCACGTCCACATCACCGTGAGCTGACGCGCACCACCTCCACGATGAGCGGGGCCGGACCTGAGGGTCCGGCCCCGCTCCGCGTCCTCCTCGGAATGCGCCGAGGCCGGAGACTGACGGGCCCCGAATCATCGTGGGCGTTCTCGAAGCCAGGTGTCGGTGTCCAGAGGATCGGGGCCGCTGCGGACACGCTCCGGTGGACGTCCGGGCAACGGCTGATGATGATCAGGTTCGTGCGCCAGCACGCCTTCGCCGCGGCTGAGGTCCGGCAGAGCGAGCGCGAGGTGCTGAGCCCGCCGATGGGGAAGGGTGCCCATGACGGTGACGCGCTGCTCGGCGGGATGGAAGTCGGTCACGACGCCCTCGGACCGGGCGACCAATCCGATGACGGCATCCAACGTCTCGACGGTCGTGTCCAGGGTGAAGACGCTGATCGGTTCGCACACCACGGTGCCAGCCATGGCCAGGGCACGATGGATCAGCAAAGGGGCCCGGCACCCACCGAGGAGAAGGCCTTGTTGAACCGCTGATGGGCGTGACTCTGCCGCGGTGCGTAGCCGGTGTGGGTGATGGTGACCCTGGCATCGAGGATCGGCCAACCGTGGCGACCTTGGTGCAGGGCCGTGCGGATTCCTTCACGCGTGGCGGCGAAGAAGGCGGTCGGCATCGATCCCAGCTCGACCTCCAGGTCGATCACCAGGCCGGTATCGATCGGCGCGGCCTCGACCCGAAAACCGAGCGTGGCCAGATACGGTGCCGTGCCGTCGCCCATGACGGCGTGCGCCGTACCAGTGCCGAGAATGCGTTCGATGTGCTGCGTCGTCGTTTCGCGAAAGGTGACGTCGACGCCGAACTGGTCGGCCAGCAGGGCCGCGATCACCTCCTTCTGGACCTCGCCGAAGAGGCTGACGGCGACCTCGCTGCGCTGATCATCGACCCGAAGGTTGATCAGCGGATCCTGCGCAGCGAGCTCTGACAGCGCACGGAACATCGCGATCTGTTGAGCCGGGTCGGTGGGGTCGACCACGGCCTCCAGGTTGGGGGCGGCCAATCGACGGTCGTCGGACATCGGTCGTGGCTGGCCGATCCAGTCCCCGATTCTGATCATGGCGAGCCCCCGCAACAGGACGACATCTCCGGCCGTGGCCCGAGTGCGCGAGACCGGTCCGGTGGGGGTCATCACCCGCAGATCGGTGATCCGGCCACGCTCGCCGCCGTCCAGTGGTACGTCGGCGCGATGCCGTACGGTGCCGCCGAAAACCCGGGCCCACGCCACGCGGCCTCGTTCGTCGTTCTCGATCTTGAACACCAGGGCCGAGGGATCGTCCGATGTCTGCGGGGTCGCGGCTGGTAGTGCCGACATCAGTGCCATCAGCTCATCCACGCCGGCTCCGGTCAGAGCCGATCCGCTGATGGCCATCGCGACCGCACCACGTTGCCAGCTGTTGATCATGACTCTGCGCAGCTGCTCCGGTGTCTGTCCGGTGCCGTCGATGAGGTCGGACATCAACGCGTCATCATGCTCGGCAAGAGTCTCGGAGATGGCGGGTTCGATCAGGCCTCGCCCGGTGGTCGTGGCCTCGGACGTACCAGCGTCGGTGACGATGGACAACCCCCAGCAGCCCACACCCGGACGGTTCGGTGAGCCGGCGCCGAATCTCACCCAGCACCCGGTCGGGGTCGGCGTTGCGGCGGTCGATCTTGTTGACGAAGATCAGGATCGGGACGCCGAGTCGCCGTACGGCACGCCGCAAGACGATGGTCTGGGGTTGCACCCCTTCCACGGCGCTCACGACCAGGATGACGGCGTCCAACACGCTCAGGCTGCGCTCAACTTCGGCAATGAAGTCTGCGTGTCCGGGGGTGTCGACCACGTTGATCTGGTGGCTGGTTCCCGATGCGATGTCGTGGGCTCGGTAGGACGCCACGTTCGTACGGACGGTGATGCCTCGTTGGCGTTCGATCGCCATCGAGTCTGTCTGTGAGGTGCCGGCGTTGACGCTGCCCAGCGTCTCCAGCTCACCGGCGGAGAAGAGCAGCCGTTCGGTCAGGCTGGTCTTGCCGGCATCAACATGCGCGACGATCCCGAGATTGAGG
>JAKDKP010000412.1 GCA_030453285.1 Propionibacteriales bacterium | reverse complement strand
TGACGGGCTGGGGCTGCACGTGCAGACGAGGCGCACGGGGCCGGCCCGACGAGGTGCGCAGACCGGACGGAGAGGTGCTGGCGTGACCTGGCACAGCGTCGATCGCTGGCGCTTCTCCGGGCCGGTGGCTCCGGTGGGCGATGCCGTACGACAGGTGATCGCCTGTCACGATCCGGAGTTGGCGCTCATCGTGCTGGAGTCGGCGCTGAACCTCGGGTTGATCGGTTGGGCCGAGGCAGAACACCTCACACGTCGAGCCTCTCGCCGAAAGGCGGCTGTCCTGGCGCACCTGAGTGAGCAGGCGCAGTCCGGCGGCGAGACACGAGTCCGCCTGTTCCTCGAGTTGCATGGTGTGCACGTCAGGGCTCAGGTGAGCATCCCCGGGGTCGGTCGTGTGGATCTGCTCGTGGGGGACCGGCTGGTCATCGAGTGCGACAGTCGCCAGCATCACACCGGTGGCAAGCACTACGCCAGGGACCGGCGGCGGGATCTGGAACTGATCACACTGGGATACAAACCAGTGCGGTTGACCTACCACCAGATCTTCTTCGAGTGGGAGGCCACGCAGCAGTACCTGTTGAGGCTGGTCCGTTCGGGCCGCCGACGGGTGCGGCTTGTCGCCGCTTGAGACCGACGCCTCGGGAACATGGTCGTCTCAGAAGCACTCGTGGCTCTCAGCGCCTCGAGTGTCGCCGAGACGACCGACTTCACGAGCAGGAATGCCACATGGGGGTCGAGCCGAGGGTCTGAGCGCTCGACACCTACGCATAGAGTCGATCCCATGACTGCATCGACTGTGGACTGGTCCGTCGCCGAGGCCACGGCGAAGCGGCTCGTACGACCAGGTCCGGAGGTGACCCACGACGAAGCAGCCGACGTCGTGGAGCATCTGCGCGAGGCGTCGACGCGTGCCGAGCAGCACGTGACGGAGGCCACCGGTCTGGAGGTGGATGGCCCCAAGGCGCCGGTGCTGGTGGTGGATCGGCCGAACTGGGTCAGCGCCAACATCGACGCCTTCGCCGAGATCCTGGCCCCGCTGAACGCCGACGGCACGGGCTGGTCGACGGTTACCACTCGCATCTCCGGGGTCGAAGTCGGTGCGCTGATGAGCTACCTGGCCGGCAAGGTTCTCGGCCAGTTCGACCCGTACTTCGTTCCCGACACCGTCAACGCGGCGGGAGGGCCCGGCGGCCGGTTGCTCCTGGTTGCCCCCAACATCGTGGCGGCCGAACGCGAGTTGGACGTCGACGTCGCCGATTTCCGGCTGTGGGTGTGCCTGCACGAGGAAACGCACCGGGTGCAGTTCACCCACGCCCGGCCCGGCGGCACGCCATGGCTGCGGGATCACCTGCGGTCCATGATCAACGACCTGGTCACAACGGCTGATCTTGATGCCGGTGCGCTGGCCTCGATGGTTCGTACGGCGGCCGCCCGATTCCGGCAGAGCGACCGTTCCGAGATGTCCCTGATCGATCTGGTGCAGAACGATGGGCAGCGCGAACTGGTGGACCGGATCACCGCGATCATGTCCCTGCTGGAGGGACATGCCGACGTGATCATGGACGATGTCGGACCACAGGTGATCCCTTCGGTCGCACGGATTCGTGCCAGCTTCGACCGTCGCCGCAAGTCCGAGGGGATCGACCGGGTGTTCCGTCGGTTGATCGGCCTTGACGCCAAGATGCGGCAGTACGAGGAGGGAGCGGCCTTCTGCCGGGCAGTGATGGCCAAGGTCGGCATGGCCGGCCTGAACGAGGTCTTCAACTCACCGGAGACCCTGCCCACGATGGCCGAGGTCGCCAGCCCACAACGCTGGCTGGGCCGGGTCCACGGCTGATGGCCAGAAAGGCGCTCGGGTCGGCGACCAAGCAGCTCGTCGACGCGATCGTCGCCACCGCCGGCCCACTGGAACCCTGGGTGGTGGGCTGCTCCGGCGGCCCCGACTCCCTCGCCCTCGCCCTGGCCGCGCGTCCCGCCGCTGAGATCCTCAACGCGGGCGTCACCACGATCGTTGTTGATCATGGCCTGCAATCGGACTCGGCCGACGTGGCCGCCGGCGTGCTGGCGCAGCTGGAACGACACGGTGTGAGTGCCAAGGTCGTCACGGTCACCCCGTACGGTCCAGGTGGTCCCGAAGCGGCCGCCCGCCGCGCCCGCCTCGATGCGCTCATCGGCGAGGCCGAGGCCCACGACGGTCAGGTGCTGCTCGGTCACACCATGGACGACCAGGCCGAGCAGGTGCTGCTGGGACTGGCCCGTGGTTCGGGCACGCGTTCGCTGTCAGGGATGGCACCGGACACCGGTGTCCTGACCAGACCGTTCCTCGGCCTGCGCCGAACGGTGATCGATCAGGCCTGCGAGGAGCTCGGCCTCGAACCGTGGACCGATCCGCACAACAGCGACGAGTCGTTTGCCCGCGTACGAGCGCGTCGAAACGTGCTGCCCACCCTGGAACGTGAACTGGGCCCGGGCATCACCGAAGCACTGGCCCGGTCGGCCGATCTGCTGCGCGACGATGCCGACGCTCTCGACGGGTATGCCCGCGGCCTCGTCGACAGCTCCAGCCCCCGGCTGGAGGTCGGCTCCCTTCGCCCGCATCCGCCCGCCATCCGTCGCCGCGCCCTGCGCGACTGGTTGAAGGCCCATGGCGCGCGTGACCTCAATGCGAGTCACCTCCGCGCGGTTGACGGCCTGATCACCCAGGGGCGGGGGGACGGCACCATTCAGATGCCCGGTCTCGAGGTGCATCGGGTCAGGCAGCAGCTCCTGGCCCGTTGACACTTCGACGCACTCGTTCCTCGCTTGCTCAGCGGCGTTGGTGGTGCTGGTTCCTCGCTTGCTCAGTGATCGTGGAGGGCTTGCTCGGGACCGAAGGGACGGCCGGGTGGGATCGCGGCAGCAGAGCGTCTAGGGTGGCGTGCGTGAACCTCGACCACGTGTCCGACGACCTCACCCACGTCCTGTATGCCAAGGCCGACATCGACCGCAGGCTCGCCGAGATCGGGGCCGAGATCGACCGGGACTACGCCGGTCGGGAGTTGCTCCTGGTGGGGGTGCTGAACGGCGCGGTGATGGTGATGGCCGACCTGTCCCGGGCGATGCGGTCGCATTGTGAGATGGACTGGATGGCCATCTCCTCGTACGGATCGGGCACCCAGTCCTCCGGCGTCGTACGCATCCTGAAAGACCTCAACACCGACATCTCCGGACGCGACGTGCTGGTGGTCGAGGACATCATCGACACCGGCCTGACGCTGAGCTACCTGATCTCCAACCTGCAGAGCCGCGAGCCGGCCAGCCTCGAAATCATGACGATGTTCCGCAAGCCGGAGGCACTCCAGAACCCGAT
Source organism: Propionibacteriales bacterium (assembly GCA_030453285.1). Lineage (GTDB taxonomy): Bacteria > Actinomycetota > Actinomycetes > Propionibacteriales > Propionibacteriaceae > Carbonicoccus. The sequence continues at coordinate 69 of JAKDKP010000412.1, read as the reverse complement.
CGACGTGAAGTACGTCGGCTACGACATCCCGAACGAGTTCGTGGTCGGCTACGGCCTCGACTACGCCGG
>JAKDKP010000411.1 GCA_030453285.1 Propionibacteriales bacterium | reverse complement strand
GAAGAGTTCGAACTGGCGGTGTCGGTGACCGGCTCGCTGGCGTTGCAGGCGTTGCGGGACGAGAACAATGTCGCGGTGATGACCACCCGCGAGCGGCTGCGGGCGCTCAGCCCCAAGCGTGCCCTGGACGAGCTCTGCAGCGTCGAGGCGGTCGGCGACGGTGGTGTCTCGGTGCTGGCGCGTGCGCTGAAGCACAACGAGCCGAATGCCTCGGTGGTCTCGATGGTCACCGGAGCCGTGCAGAGCGCCCACCAGATCCGGTTGGCCACGTCGCTGTACGGGTTGGACATCAAGGTGCTCGCGATTCGGGTCGATCTCGGCGCCGAAATGAGCGTGCAGACCACCAACAATGTCTCGGTGGTGACCCTGGGCGACCTCGAGGAACTGCCACGGGCCGTACGACGGGCGTCACTGTGAGCAGCCCCCAGCCCCCAGCCTGGCAGTCTCCCGACGGGCAGTCTCCCGACGGGCAGTCTCCCAACGGGCAGCCGCCCGCCCGACCGGGGCCGGGGCAGGGCGGCGACGACACCCGCCGCCGCAGACCGCAAGCCCCGTACGTCCGTCCCGACCAGCCGACCCCCGGTCCGGTGCACGACACCGTACGCGTGCCGCCCGGCCGCCCAGCCAGCCAGGGTGCCAGTCGTCCGACCGGATCGTCCGGCCTGCCGAAGTCGCCCGATCAGCACACGTCCACGGGACGTCGAGGGCTGTTCGGCCGCCGCGACCGGTCCCACCGACGTCGCGTCGACGATGCCTCCCAGACGGTGGGGTCGGTGGCGTGGACCTCGGGCCGGCCGACCCGTACCGGCAGTCTGGCCAGTTCCCTGCAGAACTTCTTGTCCAAGCCCCGGATGCGGGGCCTGGCCACCATCGGCGAGCACACCGGCCCCGCGCGACTGCGGTGGATCCTCATCGACTCTGCGGCGGTGCTGCTGCTGTTGGCCGTGGCCACGCTCGCGTTCCGTTTGACGTACGGAGTCAATTGGTTGTGGGTCACCTGCCTGGGTGGTGCCGTGCTCGGCATCGGGCTCGGCGTGCTCGGTGCGTTGCGCAGATTCCCGACCTGGATCATGGCCATCGGTGTGGCGGCGGTCTATCTCGTGTTCGGCTCGTTCCTGGCCATGCCGGACCAGGCAACGGCGACGGTGGTGCCCAACCTGCGCACCCTGCGCGGGTTGGTCCTGGGTGTGGTCCAGGCGCCCAAGCAGTCCCTCACCATCGATGCCCCGATCGGCGAGACCGGATCCCTGCTGGTCGTGCCGCTGCTGACCATGCTCATCGCGGCGGTGCTCGCGGTGTCGATCGGTCTGCGGTCGGGGCGCCCCGGGCTGGCGTGGTTGCCTTGTGCCGGCGCGATGCTGGTCGGGATCGCCTTCGGAGTCCAGTCGCCCTATCTGCCGGCCCTGCTCGGCGCCGCCTTCTTCGTGGTGGCCCTGGTCTGGACCGCCCACCGACGATCCTTCCTGCGGCAGAGTCTGCTGCGTCAGCGTCGCCGATTCGGTGTGCGGTCGGTCGCCAGTGCCGCGGCGGTGCTCCTGCTGAGCTCGGGTGTGGCCGTGGCTGCCCAACCGGTGGTCGATTCCGCCGCTCCGCGGCAGGTGCTGCGGGACGTGGTCGTGCCGCCGCTGGACGTGCGTGCGTACCCGAGTCCGCTGCAGGGCTTCCGGGCCAACCTCAAGGACCACAAGAAGGACGTGCTCTACACCGTCAGCGGCATGCCCGAGGGCGGCGCACTCCGGCTGGCCACGCTCGACGCGTACGACGGCCGCACCTTCACCGTGTCCAATTCACTCAAGCCCGGCCCCGGCACGTTCAAGCGGATCGGGACGCGCGTGCCGGAACAGATGCCCGGCGATCCGGTCCAGCTCCGCGTGACGGTCAATCAGGGCGGCGGCCCGTTCGTGCCGACCATCGGACAGACCACGGGTCTCACGTTCACCGGGGACCGGGCCCTCGACCTCGACGACAATCTGTTCTACAACCCTGCCACCGGTACGGCACTCGACACCGCCGGATTGCGGGAGGGTGACACGTACACCGTCGACGCGGTCGTGGGGTATCAACCGGCCCAGAACGAATTCCGGGAGTCCGAGCCGGGCAGCATCGAGATGCCCTCGGCCGAGCAGGTGCCCGACGAGATCAAGGATCGTGCCCAGCAATGGGCGTCGGCAGCCGATTCGCCGGGTGCGGTGGCGATCAAGCTGGAAGCCGAACTGCGCAAGGGTTTCTACTCCAATGGTCTGGAAAATGATGTCCCCTCGCTGTCGGGTCACAGCACGTACCGACTGGCGAAGTTGATCACCGACAACAAGGGGCAGATGATCGGTGATGAGGAACAGTACGCGACCGCCATGGCGCTGATGGCCCGTGAGCTGGGCCTGCCGTCCCGGGTCGTGTACGGCTACCGCCCCGCCGGGGGACAGTCCGGGGACGTGCAGATCACCGGTGCCGACGTGAGCGCCTGGGTGGAGATCAACTTCGAGAAGTACGGCTGGGTGATCTTCACCCCGACACCGGACAAGTCGCGGGTGCCCAAGCCCGACGACAACCCGCAGGAGGCCAAGCCTCGACCGCAGGTGGAGAACCCGCCGCCACCGGCCGAACGCCCCGAGCAGCCGCCGCCGGACAACACCCCACCGCAGCCATCGGAGGAGGACCCCGACGACCCGGACGGGATCAACTGGCGCCTGGTGTTGATCATGGTGGCTGTCATCGGAATCCCATTGCTGCTGCTGATTGCGCCGATCGTCACCGTGCTGGCGATCAAGGCTCGGCGGCGCAAGAAGCGGATGACGCAGGATTCGTTGACCGACCGGGTCGCCGGCGGCTGGGCGGAGATGATCGACCGAGCACGCGACTTGGGTGCGGCCCCCGACGTACAGGCCACCAGGATCGAGACGGCCACCGTGCTCGCCGAGCAGTTCCCGCAGACCGACGTCGGCTCGTACACCCCCTCGTTGCTGGCCCGTCGGGCCGACTGGGCCACCTTCGGTCCGACCACGCCGACCGACGCCCAGGTGGCCGGCTACTGGGACGGGGTCGGCTCGGTCGTCACCACGATGGGCCGATCGGTGGGCGGCTGGCGACGAGTCCGGGGGGCACTGTCGTTGCGTTCCCTTCGACCACCGAGGTGAGGCGCCACCGTGCGGAGCCTCAGCGACCCGGCCAGGGCTCACGACAAGAGGACTGCCACTCCGAGGTCCGGCGCGGTTGTCGGGCACAGGCCTTGGCCGCACCTGTGCGCGTCTGGGATGATGTGACGCCGTGACGTGTCAACACCAGGAGGTCACCGCACCATGAGCAACCAGGTTGCCGGTTTCCCGCCGGGCATCCATCCCGGCGGGCTGGTCCAGCGCGTGCTGGCCCACGGCATCGACATGGTGCTGCCCTCGCTGTTGATCATGGGCGCCGTGGCGGCCTATCT
>JAKDKP010000410.1 GCA_030453285.1 Propionibacteriales bacterium | reverse complement strand
TCGACGGCAGCGCCGTGGATCTCGAGCAGGTTCACACCGCACATCCCAAAGAAATGAAGTAGCCGGGCATGGGGTACTTCACTCCACGGGTATTGCGGTTGCTCCCGGACCAGGTGACCGCAACGCAGATGCAACGGATCGACACACTGTTCGATGATCGGGGCATTGCGCTCGGTACGCCGCAGCCGAGCAGCGCGACGAGAGCGGATGCGCCGGCACCCCTTGACGCTCGATCTGGATGACTCCGTCGAAGCGCAGCGGCTGACGGCTGTGTTCAGCGACGTGCTGCAGTAGATCATGCAGGACACCGTGTCCGGCTGGGGCAACAACGACGGGCTGCGGGACAAGTGCTCCCGGATCCTGCGCGAGGACGGCTTCGAAATCGACGAGGCCACCGGCACGGTACGCATTGGCCGGGTCAGAGTCGGGGCACAGCTGACCGAGCACGCGCTCAATGCTCCTCCCGGTTCACCGTCAATCCAGGATCACCTGCACCGGCTCGGCGACAGCGTCGACACGGATCCTCGGCTCGCTGGGAGCACTGCCATGGCGCTGATCGGGTCGACCGCCAAGTGCGTGCTCACCGCCCGTGGGCAGAGTTACACCCGTGCGGCGAAGGTACCTGCCCAGTCAACACTACCCAGGAATCGCTCGGGCTCGCGGCCACGTCAGTCAGTGACGAGGACCGAGCGCTTCGCCAGGCCCTGCAGCCGCTGGGAAGAGCGTCGGCATCGACCACGGAGCCGAGGAAGTGCCGAGATCGGTGCGTCCGCTACACGCCCGCCTGCTCGTCGGGGCGGCCCCGGCTTGGTGCCAGCTCATGCTGGAGACGCCGGCCGATCCGGATGCGCCGGCGTCGTTCGATGTCCTGATCGCGGCCCCGACGGAACTGCACATGGCATTTTGCGGTATGGACATCGCGTTCATTCGCCGGAGTAAACTCGAGGAGGGTGCGACGATGTCAGCCGTCCAGGCGGTGTGACCAGTAGCCGGGACGACGCCGCTCGTGCGCGTAGGCGATGACCACGACCTCATCGCTCTGGACAAGATAGACGATGCGGTACGGGAATCCGTTCACGCGCTTGCTACGGATCGGCGGGGTCCGTTCGACCTCACGGTGGAGCCGTGCGCTGCCAGGCCACTCCCGGATGAGCAGCAGGCATTCCTGCAACTCATGAGCGAACCTCACGGCGAGCCCGAGTTCTCGATCCGCGTACCAGACAGCGGCTTCGTAGGCCTCACGCCCGGCTTCAGGATGCTCTCGCCACGACAGCATCACGCCCCGCGGCGGGCGGCGATCATCTGGTGGATCGACGCGAGGGTCTCCTCGCCGTCCACGAGCGCCACCTCACCGTTCACGACCTCGTCGACGCGACGGTTGATCTCCGTATCCCAGTCGGCGTCAACTTCGGCCTGCTCCGCCTCGTCGACCCGCTGGAGCGCGAGAGCGGCGATCTCGCGCTCGTCGGCGTCGAGGGCCTTGCCCTGCGCGATGTAGTCCTCCAGCTTCGAAGCCATGTGTTCAGTGTACGTGCGGCGCGCGGTCGTCGGCCAGGATCCGCGGTGTCGTCCGAAGCAGTCCGTGCTCAACTGCTGAGTCTTCGCTGACGGGGAGGGCGATCACGTCGTCGCCGGGATCGACCGGCATGCCCGGTGGCACGGATCGCGGGCGGTCCAGGCAGAGAACGTCGGAGGCTTGTTCATCGTAGTCGACCGCGAAGTCGACTACGCCGGCCCCGAGGACCTGTATCCAGTTGAATCCCACGGTCACGATCGTAACTTTCCCGGCGGTGATCGCGAAGGAGCGCAGTGACCCGGGCCCTTCCTCGCCCGATTCCTCGAGCTATGTCCAGTCGACGCCATAGCAGATCAACACGAAAAGCAAGCGCCCCGCCAGACCGAAGTCTGACGGGGCGTTTGTGCGAAACTCTAGAGCGACGGCTGGCGACAGCGCGTCAGCAGCTAGCTCGTCTCGTATTCGAGCCGATCAGCTCAAGAACCACTGATCTGGCGCAGCACGTACTGCAGGATGCCACCGTTGCGGTAGTAGTCGGCCTCACCGGGCGTATCGATGCGCAACACGGCATCGAAGCTCTTGGTGGAGCCGTCTTCGGCGGTGGCGGTGACCTTCAGCGTCGACGGCGTGGTCCCGTTGTTCAGCTCGGTCACCCCGGCGATCGAGAAGGACTCGGTCCCCTCCAGGCCCAGCGTGGCCGCGGATTCGCCCTCGGGGAACTGCAGGGGCAGCACGCCCATGCCGATGAGGTTGGAGCGGTGGATGCGCTCGTAGCTCTCGGCCATGACGGCCTTGACGCCCAGCAGTGCGGTGCCCTTGGCGGCCCAGTCACGCGAGGAGCCCGAACCGTATTCCTTGCCGGCGATGACGACCAGCGGTGTGCCGGCTGCCTCGTAGTTCACGGAGGCGTCGTACACGAAGGACTGTGGTCCGCCGGCCTGGGTGAAGTCGCGGGTGTAGCCACCCTCGATGTTGTCCAGGAGCTGGTTGCGGATGCGGATGTTCGCGAACGTGCCGCGGATCATCACCTCGTGGTTGCCGCGCCGCGAACCGTAGGAGTTGAAGTCCTTGCGGTCCACGCCGTTGGCCAGCAGGTACTGGCCCGCCGGGGAATCCGACTTGAACGAACCGGCCGGGGAGATGTGGTCGGTGGTGACCGAATCGCCGAGCTTGAGCAGCACGCGGGCGCCGTCGATGTCGGAGACCGGCTCCGGCTCGGCCTTCATGCCCTCGAAGTACGGGGGCTTGCGCACGTAGGTCGAGTCCTCGGCCCACTCGAACGTGTTGCCGGCCGGGGTGTCGAGAGCCTTCCAGCGGTCGTCTCCATCGAAGACGCCCTCGTAGCCCTTGGCGAACATCTCCTTGTCGATGGAGGCGTCCATGACCTGCTGGACCTCGACCGGGTTCGGCCAGATGTCCTTCAGGAAGACGTCGGTTCCGGCGTCGTCCTGGCCCAGTGGCTCGGATTCGAAGTCGAAGTCCATGGTCCCGGCCAGGGCATAGGCGATGACCAGCGGCGGGGAGGCCAGGTAGTTCATCTTCACGTCCGGGTTGATCCGGCCCTCGAAGTTGCGGTTACCCGACAGGACCGAGGTGGCGGAGAGGTCGTGCCCCTGGATGGCCTCGGAGATCTCCGGCTCCAGCGGACCGGAGTTGCCGATGCAGGTGGTGCAGCCGTAGCCGACGATGTAGAAGCCGAGCTTCTCCAGGTACGGGGTGAGGCCGGACTTCTCGTAGTAGTCCGTGACGACCTTCGAGCCGGGGGCGACCGAGGTCTTGACCCACGGCTTGGACGCCAGGCCCTTGTCCACGGCGTTGCGGGCCAGCAGTGCGGCAGCCAGCATGACCGAGGGGTTGGACGTGTTGGTGCACGAGGTGATCGAGGCGATGGAGACGATGCCGTGGTCCAG
>JAKDKP010000409.1 GCA_030453285.1 Propionibacteriales bacterium | reverse complement strand
GGTGAGCTGCCACCCGGTGAGCGCAACGGGTCCGACCCCGGCAGGCAGTCCCCACCGCTTGATCAGGACCGTGCCCGTCGCCATCGCCGCGGTGCCGATCAGGGCGGCGAGCAGTCCGATCGGGTCGAAGCTCGCGCCGGGTCGCAGCACCATGCAGGCGACCCCGATCACCGCCACCACACCCCAGGCCAGCCGCCATCGCGTCGGGCGCTGCCCCAGCAGACCGATCGCGAGCACGGCCACCATCAGTGGGCTGACCGCCCCGACCGTCGCCGCCACGCCGCCGGGCAGGCGATAGGCGGCCACGAAGAGCAGTGGGAAGAAGGCACCGATGTTGAGGATCCCGAGCACAACTGAGCGCCACCACCAGGACCCGCGCGGCAGCGTACGACCGATGGCCAGGGCGATCAGGCCGGCCGGGAGGGCTCTGGCCAATGCCGCGAAGAGGGGGCGATCGGCCGGAAGCAGCTCGGTCGTGACCACATAGGTCGTTCCCCAGACGATGGGCCCGATGGCCGTCACGGCGGCCGTTGACCAGCCACTCGCCGACGATGATGTCGCCACTCAACTCTCCTCACCACTCAACTGTTCAATGCTAAGCATTCTAGGGTGAGTAGGCTTGAGGTCAAACAGTTCAATGTTGAGAGGTGTACGGGATGGCTGAGCGTGACGCAGTGGACCTGGTCCTGGCGCAGTGGGCGGACGCCCGACCCGATGTCTCTGCCGCACCGATGGGAGTGGTGGGCCGGTTGAGCCGGGCTTCGGCCATCCTCGATCGACGCCTGAACGACCACTTCGCCGAGCACGGGCTGGCCCGGGGGGAGTTCGACATCCTGGCCACGCTCCGCCGGGCCGGCGGAGAGGACGGGTTGAGCTCGGGTGAGTTGTTGGCGCACACGATGGTCACCTCCGGTGCGATCACCAACCGGGTCGACCGGCTCGTGGCCAAGAAGCTCGTCACCCGCGCCGAGCGCCCCGGCAATCGGCGCAGCAACGTGGTCGCCCTGACGCCCGCCGGGCGCACCCTGATCGACGACATGCTCGCCGGCCACGTACGCAATGAAGAGCAGCTGCTGGCCGGGCTGACCCTGACCGAGCAGCAGCGGCTGGCCACTCTGCTGCGTCGCCTACTGATCGGCCTGGACGATCTGCCTCCCGGCGACTGACTGGGTGCAGATGCGGACCGAGATCAGCTGACCGTTGCCCGTCGCCGCGGTCGGAGTCGCGGCGACCAACGCGATCCGAACTCCGCGCACCTTCCCGGAACAGGCGTGTTCCGGCAGGACGGTCGGTTGAGGACTGTGCTCAGAAGCGCTCGGTCAGGTGCTCCCGTCCGGGTGGCGGATCGTAGGATTCGGGCCAGAAGTCCTGGATCGTCGCTATCGCACCGGCGGAGTCGAAGGTGAAGAACGAGATGCCGGCCATCGACTCCTCACCAACGGCGAACATGGCCCAACACGACGCACCGGCGGCGTCGGCAACGATGCGCTCGATGGTGACGTGCCAGTCGCCGGGGTACTCGGTGTTGAACTGCAGGTACGCCTCACGGCCACGGATCCGCTCGCGCGTCTGGTGCAGTTCGTAGACGACATCGTCGGCGAGCACTGACCCGAACAGCAGCCAATCCCTAGCCTCGGCGGCATCCCAATATCGGCGAACGGTCTTTGCATGAGGTTCCATGGCCGGAGACTAGTGACCGGCACCGACAGTTCGCATCGAGCACATCGTGCCGGCTGGGGTGATGAGCCCGTGGGCACGCTTCAGTCGGCCGTGGCGTGGTTGCGCAGGTAGCGGCCGAAGTGCGGAACGGTGAAGGCGATCCGGCCGCGTTCACCGGAATAGATCAGCCCCTTCTTGAGCAGGGCGTCACGGGCCGGTGAGAGGGACTGCGGTTTACGGTCGAGATGGGTTGCCACGTCGGCGGTCGCCACCGAGCCGGCGTCGGCACCCTCGGCGGCCTCGGCCATCGCGCGCAGGTACTCCCGCTCGGCCGGGGTGGCCCGTTCGTAGCGCGAGCCGAAGAAGCCGACGGCCAGCTCACCCTCGGCCTCGGGGATGGCGACATCGACATCCTCGGTGGTGATCGGGGACCGCGGCGCCGCGTCCCAGGTGACCTTCCCGTACGCCTGCAGGAAGTAGGGGTAGCCGCCGGTGATCTCGTACAACCGATCAAGGGCTCCTGACGCGTACGAGACGCCCTCCTCGGCGGCGGGCGAGACCAGGGCCCGATCGGCGGCCTCGCGCGCTAGCCGGTCGATCCGGGTGTAGCGGAACAGCCGCTCGCTGTACGACTTCGACGCCGACAACACCGCCGGCAGATGCGGCAGACCCGCACCCACCACGATCAACGGCAGGCCCTGCTGCCCCAGCTCGTGACAGGCCGCGCACAACGCCGACACGTCGTCGGGGCCGAGGTCCTGCATCTCGTCGATGAACACCGCCACCCCCTTGCCGAGTTCGCCGGCGAGGCCGGCCACGTCGGACAGCAGCTCGACCAGGTCGATCTCGATGTCGCCGGAGTCTGCACGCCCGACGGTGGCTGGCACGGTGATGCCGGGATTCCAGCGATCCCTGAACTTCGCGCCAGGCTTGGCGTCGCGCTCGACGAAGGCCTTGATCGTGCCGAGCACCTGGTCGGCGGCACCGGTGAGTCCGGACGCATCGGCTGGCATCCCGAGTTCTCGTACGGCCATGTGCAGCGCTGCCGCCAACGGGCGCCGCAGGTTCTGCTCAGGTCGGGCCTCGAACTTGCCAGTGCCCCAACCGGCGCGGACCGCGGTCGAGCGCAGGGTGTTGAGCAGAACGGTCTTGCCGACCCCCCGTAGTCCGGTCAGGATCACCGAACGTTCCGGACGCCCCCGGGCGATGCGCTGCAGGACCACCTCGAAGGTGCGTAGTTCGTCGTCACGGCCGGCCAGCTCGGGCGGGCGTTGACCGGCGCCGGGGGCGTACGGATTCTGGATCGGGTCCACGATCGCACCGTATCCGGCTGTCTAGGAAAACACCGAGACATCGGCAGAGTGTCGCAGACCGCCCTTCCACTCCTGGCCGATTCTCAACCGACCCGTCAACACGCTTCCGCTCGCGTACGTTCACCGGCTAGCCTGCCCCAGTCCGACGCGGACCCATCTGTCCGTCCTGGGCCGATCAACGCTGACCTGTCAGGAGCACCCCAATGTCCTCAACCGACGCCGTCCGGGAGCACACCCGCCCCAAGGACAAGTCGAAGTACCTCTACATCGCGGTGATCATTGCCGTCGTGGGCGGCATCGCTCTGGGGCTGATCTCGCCGGCAACGGGCAAGAGCCTCAAGCCGCTGGGCAGCTTGTTCGTCGACCTGATCAAGATGATGATCGCCCCGGTGATCTTCTGCACGATCGTGCTGGGCATCGGCTCGATCGCCAAGGCCGCCACCGTGGGCAAGGTCGGC
>JAKDKP010000408.1 GCA_030453285.1 Propionibacteriales bacterium | reverse complement strand
CCCACGACACAGGTGATGCCCGGCGCGAAGTTCAGCGTGGTGGCCGAGGCGAAGGACTTGAACCCCTTCACGGTCAGCGTCTTCAGGTGCACGGGTCACTGCCTCCCTGCGGTGCCGGCGGTTTCGATGTCGGGGTCGGTGCTGGGATCGGGATCGGCTCCGATCTCGTGGGTCGGGTCGACGTCGGGGCCGCCGTGCCTCCGTACGGCCCGGAAGGTCCACAACTTGTTGACCACGAACTGGACCGGCACGGTGACGATGATCGAGATCAGGTTCGCCCAGTAGTGCCGGTTCCGCAGTCCTGAGCTGTTGTCGAACCAGCCCGGCAGGGCCAACGGTGAACCCGGGTTCACCAGCAGCGTCTGGATGCCGAGGCCGATGGCCAAGGTGATCAGTCCGGTGGACAGGAACGGCCAGTACTCGGCAAAGAACTTTGCGTGCTTGGACGATTTGAACGTCCACCACCGGTTCAGCACGAAGTTGGTGATGTTGGCGACCAGGAAGGCCACCGTGGCTGCCAGGTGGTAGTAGCGGATGTTGAAGTCGCCGATCGGCAGCCCCACCAGGATGCGGTCACCGGCCCCGTGTCCGCCGCCGAGTTTGGTCACCAACATGTAGATGGCCTGGTTCACGAGCACACCAGAACCCCCGACCAGGCCGTAACGAAACAGCTGGACGAGGTTGTGGCGATGGCGTCGATAGACCTTGGAGATGTGCTGCACAGTGCGGTCACCCTACCGTGCAAACCCGTCACCATCCGCCGGCCGTTGGGCGTGCCGTCGCACGAGGCGCCGGGCAGGGGTGCGAGTCCGATCCGGTCCGGTTCGCCCCACCGTGCTGATGCGCGAGGTGCCGGATGAAAGGTCTCTCACCGAGCACTCACCTCGTCCTCATCTGTCACCGATTCAGTGATCTGCACACCGATCCCCCGGTGTGATGTCGAAGGAGGTCACCCCATGTCCGACTCCACCAGCCACCCGTACCGGGTGCTGCTGTATTCGCACGACTCGGTCGGGCTCGGCCACACGCGTCGCAACCTGGCCCTGGCGCACGCGATCGCCGACCAGGTGCCGGCCGCGACCGGTCGCGAGGTGACCGGGCTGCTGGTCACCGGCGCGGACCAGGCGGCCGGCTTCGACCTGCCACCGGGCTTCGACCTGGTCGTGCTGCCCGGCATCAGCAAGGGTCGGTACGGGTACGAACCGCGCAAGATGCATTTGCCGATGGCGACCCTGATTGACGTCCGGGAGCGGATGCTGCGGGGGGTGATGCGCGGCTTCGCCGCCGACCTGGTCGTCGTCGATCGGCACGTGTACGGCGTGGATGGCGAACTCCGCCGGGCCCTGCGAGCGCTGCGGCGACGCAGCCCCACGACCCGGATCGTGCTCGGCCTGCGTGAGGTGCTCGACTCGCCGAGCGCCATGCGGCGCGAGTGGGCAGCACTCGGCGACCTGTCCGAGGTGCGCTCGGTGATCGACGAGCTCTGGGTGTACGGGGATCCGGCGGTCCACGACGTGGTGGCCAGCGGCGAGGTGCCAGCGGTGTTGGCCGATCTGGTCCAGTACACCGGGTACCTCGCCACCGGCCGCCGGTTGCTGCCCGAGACCGAGCCGACGCCAACGCCGTACGTGCTCACCATGGTCGGCGGCGGCAGCGACGGCGGTGACCTGTGCCGACTGGCCGCCGTTGCCGCGGTGCCGGAGGGACATCAGCACCTGATCGTCACCGGGCCCGAGATGACCGCCACCGAACGGGCCGAGGTGACGGCGCTGGCCGGCGCAGACACCCGGGTGCTGTCGTCGGTGCCCGATGGCCTGGCCACCATCTCCGGTGCGGCCGCGGTGGTGTCCATGGCCGGCTACAACACCGTCTGCGAGGTGTTGGTCACCGACACCCCGGCACTGCTGGTGCCCCGCGAACTGCCCCGCCAGGAACAACTCATCCGTGCCCGCGCGCTGTCCCGCCGCGGCGCCTTCGATCTGGCACGTCGAGACGCCCTGACCGCCGAGGGCCTGTCGGCCTGGTTGGCCGGTGCCGTCACCCGTACCCAGTCCCGATCCGGCATCGACCGCTCCGGCCTGGCCGGCGTCGTCGACCGGGTCGTCGCCCTCAGCACCACTACCCAGGAGGTCTCCCATGTCGCAGGCTGATCTGTTGGCCCGACCGATCCCGTCACTGGTCGCGGACCTGCCGCCTGCCCCGCACCCGTCGGTGCCGGCACCGGTCGGCGCCCGGCGGGAGAACGGGGCGGCCCGGGTGGGGTATGTGGTGAAGGTGTATCCACGATTCTCCGAAACCTTCGTGGTGACCGAGATCCTGGCCCGCGAGGCCGCCGGTGAGGAGGTGGCGATCTTCGCGTTGCGGCCCACGACCGACACCCGGTTCCATCCCGAAATCGCCCGGGTCCAGGCGCCAGTGCACCACCTGCCGAAGCCGACCAAACTGTCCGAGGCATGGCTCGACCTGCGCATCGCACGCAGCGAGTTGCCCGACTTCGATCGCCGGTACGCCGACCTGCTGTCGCTGCTGACCACTCTGGATGCCGAGGACGCCGCCCAGGGTGTCGCCCTGGCGATTCAGGCTCATCGGGCCGGGATCACCCACCTGCACGCCCATTTCGCCTCGTTGGCGGCCCGAGTGGCTGCCGTCGCCGCCGGCCTGTTGGGCATCGGCTACTCGGTGACCACGCACGCCAAGGACCTGTTCCACCAGGACGTGGACGCCGAGCTGCTGGGCCGGGTGTTGAGCGGCGCAGAGCACGTGGTGGCGATCAGCGAATTCAACCGGCAGCATCTGCTGAACCGCTGCGCCGATCTGGCAGATGCGATCACCCTCATCCGGAACGGCGTCGAGCTGTCCCGGTTCGACTGGTCCGCGCCGGGCCCGATCGGTCAGCCGTTGCGCATTGCCGCGGTCGGCCGGCTGGTGGAGAAGAAGGGGTTCAATCGGCTCATCGAGTCCGTACGAAGGCTGGCGGCCGACGGCTTCGGGACCGAGGTGCGGATCGCCGGCAGCGGGGAGCTCCACGCCGATCTGGCCGAGCAGATCGACGCCGGCGGGACCGGCGCGTTCGTCCAGCTGCTGGGCCCGCGCAGCCAGTCCGAGGTGATCGAACTCCTCGCGTGGGCCGACGTACTGGTGGCCCCGTGTGTGGTGGGCCGCGATGGCAACGCCGACGGCCTGCCGACGGTGCTGCTGGAGGCGATGGCGTTGGGCGTACCGGTGATCTCCACCGACGTGACCGGCATCGGTGAGGCCGTCCGCAACGACGCGGGTGAGCGTACGGGCATCCTGATCCGCCCCAGCGACGTGAACGCCCTCTCCGAGGCGCTGCGGACCGTTGCCGACCCGGACTTCGACCGGGTGTCCATGTGCCGCGCCGCCCGCGCCCTGGTGGAGCGCGAGTACTCCTCGACCACTCAGTCGAGTCGACTCG
>JAKDKP010000407.1 GCA_030453285.1 Propionibacteriales bacterium | reverse complement strand
CCACCACCGTCCGGATTCTGGCCACCCTGCTCCGACCGGACGGAGGCACCGCGACCGTGCAGGGGCGGGACGTGGTTGCCAGCGCCAGCGAGGTCCGCGAGGCGATCAGCCTGACCGGACAGTTCGCGGCCGTTGACGACATCCTCACCGGGCGCGAAAATCTGATCCTGGTGGCTCGCCTGCGCCACGTGGTCGCTCCGGGTCGGATCGCCGATGAGCTACTGGCCCAGTTCGACCTCACCGAGGCCGGCTCGCGTCGGGTCGCGACCTACTCCGGCGGCATGCGCCGACGGCTGGACATCGCGATGAGCCTGATCGGCGAGCCGAAGGTGATCTTCCTCGACGAGCCGACCACCGGCCTCGACCCGGAGGCCCGGATCGACGTCTGGCAGGTCATCCGTGACCTGGCCGGCAGCGGAACCACCGTCCTGCTCACCACGCAGTACCTCGAGGAGGCCGAGCAGTTGGCCGACCGGATCGCGGTCCTGCACCAAGGGCGCATCATCGCCGACGGCACCCTGGCCGAACTGAAGAGCCTGCTGCCGCCGGCAGAGGTCACCTATGTCGAAAAGCAACCCTCACTCGAGGATGTCTTCCTCGCCCTGGTCGCCAAGGAGCAGCCATGAGCCGCCACGCCTTCGCCGACACCCGCGTCCTGCTGGGTCGATCCCTGACCCACATCCTGCGCAGCCCCGACACCATCATCACCACCGCCATCACGCCGATCGCGCTGATGCTGATGTTCGTCTACGTCTTCGGAGGTGCCATCAAGGCCAGCACGGGCACCGAGAACTACGTCACCTATGTGTTGCCGGGCATCCTGCTGATCGCGATCGCCTCCGGCATTGCCTACACCGCCGTCCGGCTGTTCTACGACCTGAACTCCGGCATCTTCGAGCGGTTCACCTCGATGCCGATCGCCCGCTCCTCGGTGCTGTGGGCCCACGTACTGACCTCCCTGGTCGCCAACGCGATCACCGTGGTGATCATCATCGGGATCGGACTGATCATGGGATTCCGCACTGCCGCCGGCCCGCTGGCCTGGTTGGCCGTGATCGGCATCCTCACCCTGTTCACCCTCGCCCTCACCTGGTTGGCGGTGATCGCCGGGCTGTCGGCCAAAACCGTTGACGGGGCCACCGGGTTCTCGTACCCGTTGATCTTCCTGCCCTTCATCAGTTCGGCGTTCGTGCCGACCGAGACGATGCCCGGCCCGGTCCGCTGGTTTGCCGAGCACCAGCCGGTGACTGCCATCGTGAACGCCATCGGTGACCTGTTCGCCCAGCGCCCGATGGACGCCGACCTCTGGGTCGCGCTGGCGTGGTGCCTGGGCATCCTCGTGGTGGCCTACATCTTCGCGATGATGGCCCATCGCCGCCGGGTCAGATGAGCTCGCGGGTTCCCTGATGGAACAGCTGGCGCCATCCCGTACGGCCACGGGACCACAAGGAGGTCCGCAGGGTTGACGAGTCGTCATCCATGCTCCGCCACAGCAGCAGCACCTGATCATCGGTGGGGCGCGAGGTGCGCACCACTTCGAGAGTGACCGGTTCGGTGAGGGGTCCGATCGCGGAGAGCATGTCCTCACGGGTCCACAGTCGCCCAGACTGGCCGACCTCGTACCAGTCGGGGTGCAGCAGGGCCGCCACGGCAGCCGGATCGGCGCGGCACCCGTCGGTGAGCAGCTCACGCTCGAGGGCGACCACCTGTTCCTCGTTGGTGGCCGGTGAGGACTCCTCGTACGAGCTGAAAAGATCTTCCTCTGTCACCGTCTGCCCGGGTCGTACGTCGGGGTGATCGATCGACGAGCCCGCCCACCCGGGACCGGATTCGGGATCACGGCCGGCCTGGAAGGCGGTCGCCGCCGCCCGCGCCCGCTCGTCGGCGGCCTCGTTCAACGCGTGGCCGGCGTGGCCCTTCACCCAGGTGAAGTCGACGTCACGGTCGGCCAGAGCGGTGTCCAGCGCCTTCATCAGCTCGACGTTCTGCACCGGCTTGCCGTCGCCCTTGCGCCACCCCTTGCGCTTCCAGCCCGGCATCCACTGGGTGATCGACTTGATCACGTACTGGCTGTCGCACAGGACATTCAGCGGCTCGTCGAGGTGCGCGGTCTGCTGGAGCAGGTCGAGCACGGCCATCAACTCGCCCATGTTGTTGGTGCCGTGCGCCCAGCCGCCGGCGGCCCACCGGTCGTCGTCGACGTACCAGGCCCATCCCGCCGGTCCGGGGTTGCCCAGAGCGGAACCGTCGGCTGCTGCAATGATCGTCACGGCGACGATTCTCACACGGGGAAGCATCCGTTCCCCACTGTCCTCGCCGGGCGGGGTGACCTAGGGTGAAGCTCAGCCGAGCTCCGAACAGGAAGAACCGATGACGACCCTCGCCACGCAGTCCACGCCCCGTACGCTCGCCGACGCAGTCCCCGGCGGGCTGGTCCGCAACATTGCCCTGGTCCTTGGCGGATCCGCCCTGGTTGGCCTGTCGGCTCAGGTGGTCATTCCGTTGCCGTTCACCCCGGTTCCGTTGACCCTGCAGACCTTTGCGGTGCTGTTGACGGTGTCGGCACTCGGGTCGATCCGTGGCCTGTTGTCGATGGCGGTCTACCTGCTGGCCGGGTTGGTCGGCGTTCCGTGGTTCTCCGGCGGTTCCTCGGGCTATGGCGGTGCCTCCTTCGGCTACATCGTGGGTTTCCTGGTGGCGGCACTCATCGTCGGTGGCCTGGCCGAGCGGTACGGCGCCGATCGCAAGGTGGCCCCGGCGCTGGGGCTGATGGTGCTCGGCAACCTGGGCATCTATGCGGTGGGCATGCCGTGGCTGATGGTGAGCACCGGCATGGATCTGCCGACCGCCCTGGGGGCGGGCGTGCTGCCCTTCCTGGCCGGTGACGCGCTCAAGGTGATCGGTGCCGCGGGTCTGCTGCCGGCGGTCTGGGCACTGCTCCGTCCCGGCGCCGAGGACTGATCGAGAGCCGATGCGATCAACTCCATGGTCTCCCCGCCTGGGCAGGCCGCTGGTGAGCTGCGCCCTGCTGGCCGGCGTCCTTGTGGCGGCCTGTCAGGCATCGCCCCCGCCGGGGCCGGGAGCCAGCACCTCACCGGCCGATCGCTCGCCCAGCATGCCGCCCAGTGCGGACGCGTCGAGTGCGCCGCCGGCCCAGCCCCGGTGCAGTGACCCGCTCGACCTCGAGCAGCAGGTCGGCCAACTGTTCATGGTGCCGGCCAGTGTGAGCACCGCCGACGGCACCGGATCCCTGCTGGCCAACACCCGAGCCGGGTCGGTCATCCTGATGGGCAACAGCTCGGCCGGTGTCGAGTCCACCAAGCGCGTCACCGACGCCATCCGGGGCAATGCCGAACAGCCCGACGGTGTCGAACTGCTGATCGCCACCGACCAGGAGGGCGGCCAGGTGCAGCGGCTGAGCGGACCCGGATTCGGCA
>JAKDKP010000406.1 GCA_030453285.1 Propionibacteriales bacterium | reverse complement strand
TCGCCGCCTGCTGGGCCACAGCCGGCGTGTCCCGCGTCCCGGTGGCAGAGCTCGCCCGGGCGGCGCACGTCTCGGCCGGCCATCTGCACCGCACCTTCAGACAGGCGTTCGGATGTGGCCCTGCGCGGGCACTGGAGCTGGTCCGGCTGGCTCGTGCGGCCACCGCCCTGCAACGCAGCAATACCACGATTTCTGACGTGGCCGCCGCCCACGGGTTCGCCAATCCGTACCACTTCTCCCGCCGTTTCGCCCACACCTACGGCAGCCCGCCGCACGCCTTCCGTACCCGCGAGCCGCTCACCGATCCGATGTGGCCGCTACGGGAGACCCAACTGCTGGCGGTGGCAGCACCCCTGCTGAGCCAGGTCAACGACCTCCCCCACCCGATGTGATGGGATGGCGCGGTGACCGCCGCCCGTCAGGACCGAAACGATGGCCGCGCCGGCGCCGGAATCACGGTGATCATCGCGACGCTGTCCATGTTCGGACCCTTCTCGATCGACACGGTCTTTCCCGCCTTTGACCAGATGGGTCGCCAGTTCGGCGTGTCCGTGGTCGCGATGCAGCAGGTGACCAGTGTCTATCTGCTCAGCTTCGCGATCATGAGCCTGTTGCACGGACCGATCTCCGACGCGGTCGGTCGCAAGCCGGTGATCATCGTCGGAACGTTGATGTATGCGGCCGCGTCGGTCGGCTGCGCACTGTCGGTGAACCTGCCGATGCTGCTCATCTTCCGTGTCCTGCAAGGGATGTCGGCCGGCTCGGGACAGATCATCAGCCGGGCGATGATCCGTGACCTGTTCGATGGTCCGGCCGCCCAGCGACTGATGGCGCAGGTGATGATGATCTTCTCCGTGGCGCCTGCGTTGGCGCCGATCATCGGCGGCTGGATGCTGGGGTTGGGGAGCTGGCCGATCATCTTCTGGTTTCTGGCCGCGTACGGCGTCGTGATGTGTCTGGTCACCGTGTTTGGGCTCCCCGAGACCCATCCGCCGGCCGCCCGCAGCCCGCTGCGGCTCGGCCGGCTGACCCATGGCCTGGTGGAGGTGGGTCGCCACGGCACCTTCGTCCGTCTGGCGATGGCCAGCAGCCTCGGCTTCGCCGGCCAGTTCCTGTACGTCGTGGCGGCCCCGATCGTCGTCGTACGCCTGCTGGGCAAGGGTGAACAGGACTTCTGGATGCTCTTCGTGCCGATGATCGGCGGCATGCTGCTCGGCTCGTTCAGCAACTCCCGCCTCGCCGGTCGGGTCGCCGGCACGACCCTGGCCACGGTGGGTTTTACCACCGCGGTGGCCGCCGGTGTTCTGAACGTGGCGGTTTCGGCCCTGCCGGGGGCGCCCCACCTGCCGTGGGCGGTGCTCGCCCCTGCGCTGATCGCCCTCGGGGTGGCCCTGGCGTTCCCGACCCTGCAGATCTCGATGCTGGATCTGTTCCCGCGTCAGCGCGGCTCGGCGGCCTCGATGCAGTCCTTCACCCAGCTCGTGCTGAACGCCATCCTGGCCGGCCTCGTCGCCCCGCTGGTCACCGGATCGGTACTGCACCTCGCCTTGACCAGCCTCGGGTTCTCCGTCGCCGGCTCTCTCCTGTGGACCTGGCATCGACGATCGACTCCAATTGTCCGCCACTGATCACTGACACCGACCACTCCGGGCCAGTCGTCAAGGTGGCGGTACGGACCACGTCACCTGGTGGCTGAGTCCGCGCCGCCCAGCAAGCTGCGCGTGGTGTTCTGGGACTCCGAGTGGAGCTGGCCGAGCGCGCGCTCCAGATGGTCGTCGGACGGATCCTCATCGTGCACCACGGCCAGCAGCACGGCACGTCGTACGAGTTCCTTCGCAAAGGAAGCCGTCGTGCCGTCGGTCTGCCCGGCCATCCGTTCGATCGTGGCGTCGGAGAACGGGGTCCCTGCGGCGTAATGACGCAGCAGGGCAACCCTCGCGCGCTTGTCGGGCTTCGGGATCTCCACCGCAAGATCAACTCTGCCCGGACGCTGCGCCAGGGCAGCCTCAAGATCATCGACCCGGTTGGTGGTCAGCACGAAGGTGATGTCGGCGTCGCCGTCGAGGCCATCCATCGCATCCAACAGCTCGAACAACAACGGTTTGGGCTGGCCGGCCATGATGTCGCGGCTCTGCGCGATGAGGTCACAGTCCTCCAGAACGACAATCGCCGGTTGCATCGCTCGAGCCATGGTGGTGGCATCTCTGATCTTGGCCAGCGCCGGCCCCGACATCACGATGACGGTGTGGTCGCGGGCCTTCGACATCAGGTACCGCACCGTGTGCGTCTTGCCGGTCCCGGGCGCACCGTGGAGGAGCACACCACGCTTCAGATGCTGACCGTGCTTCCGGAGTTGATCGGCCTGCTCCCCGATCCCCAGCACGTGGGCCGTGACGGCCTGCATCGTCGCGTCGGGAAGGATCACGTCCTGTTCGGTGAGCTCCGGCCGCTGCAGGAACGTGTACGACGGCGCATCGCACTGATCGCTGGGCTCCAGACCGACCACCTGGCCACGAATCACGCTGTCATGCAGACTCAGCGCCCGCACCTCGTCCAACAGCGCGCCGATGGCTTCCCGGTCCGGTGAGAGCACCTCGATCAACGCTTCGGGCTGACCGAACTTTGGATTGGGTCGTCGCTGCGCGATCGCCACCGGCGACCCGGCGTACGTGATGAGGTGGACGCCGCACCCGATCGTGACCCGTTGCTCACTCGGCCCGACCGGGATCGTGACGTACTCCACCTGACCAACGCCCATGCGTCGATCGAAGCGTTCCATCTGCAGGAGATCGCCGAGGGTCATGTGCCAACGCATCTGACCACCGCCGATGCCGATCAGTCGATGCGCAGGATCGGCAGCAGCGATCTTCTCGATCGCGATGTCGACGTCGGCGTATCGATGCGCTGGGACGTCCTCGGCAACGACCGCGAGTTCGCTGGGACTGGTGCCGAGATGCCCCGACAGCACGCCACTCAGGGTGCTGGACTGGTCGCGTCTTTCCACCTGTTCGGACGCCTTGGCCACCGCCGCGAAATCACGCAGGAATTCGGACAGATCCTTGTCAGCCATGGGCCGACCCTATGCGCACAAGGCAACAGGAAGATCATTTCGCCTGGTCGTAGCTGTCGCAGACCGCCACCTGGAGTGGAAACTCCACCCCGAAGGATCCGAACAGCAGTTCTCCCGCGTTGACCGCCGCCTGCTCGATGGCGGCGACCACTTCGTCGGCACATTCTGCGGGGGCGTGCACCATCACCTCGTCATGCAGGAAGTACACCAATTCAGGTCGTACGCCGTCGGGCGCGGCGATGCCGGCCAACAACCGACGCAGGTGCCCCAGCCAGCACAACGCCCACTCCGCGGCAGTCCCCTGGACGACGAAGTTGCGGGTGAAGCGTCCCCATTCCCTGGCCGCCGATCCGGCGCGACGAACCGTCG
>JAKDKP010000008.1 GCA_030453285.1 Propionibacteriales bacterium | reverse complement strand
AGACCTTGACCTACGTCTACACCGACTCCACCGCCGTGCTCGGCCCCTTGGCGACACGCGCCGAACCGCATGGCTACGACCTGTGCGCCCAGCATGCCCACGGACTGTCGGCCCCGCGAGGATGGGAAGTGATCCGGCTGGCGAACGACTCCGAGCCCGAGCCCTCCAGCGACGATCTGTTGGCCCTGGCCGATGCCGTACGGGAGGTCGGGTTCTCCTACGAATCGGCCGAGCGAGGACCTCGTACGGCCGAGTCGACGGTTGTCGAGGTACGCCGTCGCGGCCACCTGACGATGCTGGCCGACCCTGACGCCCACCAGCGCCACTGAGCCACGACGTCGGAGCCGGGCCGCCCGCGTGGTCGGTGTGCTTCGACTGTGGGCCGCGGCCGATAGGAGTCCCCCGCTGCTGAACTCTGCGAGCTTCAAGGCCACCGACAGCCGTGGGCTGGTCACCGGGCCGGACGTCCAGTGGGACGCCGAAGGTGCCCGGCTGCTCGGCGCCGCCTGGGCCGACGTGCTGGGCCTGGCCGGCGCCGACCCCGGGAGCGGCTCTGGCCGCCTCGTGATCGGGCGGGACATGCGCGTCACCAGCCCGATCCTGGCAGCCGCCTTCATCACCGGTGTCACCTCCCGCGGGGTCGACGTGATCGACATCGGCCTGGCCAGCACCGACCTGCTGTGGTTCGCCTCTGGTCGCCTCGGCCTGCCGGGGGTGATGTTCACCGCCAGCCACAACCCCGGCGACTGGAACGGTGTGAAGTTCTGCCTGAGCGGCGCCGCTCCGGTCACCCCTGACCATCTGGCCCGTCTCCAGGAGCGGGTCGCCGCGTCCACCCCGGCCTGCGACGGGGAAGGGACCGTCACTGTGCAGGATCTGCTGCCCGCGTACGCCGCGCACCTGCATTCCCTGGTGGACCTGACTGACATCAGGCGGCTCACCGTCGTCGCTGATGCCGGGAACGGGATGGCCGGGCACACCCTGGGCGCGGTCTTCGCCGACATCGATGCCGAACTGATCGGCCTGTACACCGACCTCGACGGCAGCTTTCCCCATCATCAACCCAACCCGCTGATCCCGGAGAACCTCATCGATGCCCAACAGGCCGTTCGTGCCAACGGTGCTGATCTTGGTCTGGTCTTCGACGGGGATGCCGATCGCTGCTTCATCATCGACGAACGCGGTGCGGTGGTGGACCCCTCAACCCTGACCGCCCTGATCGCCAGTCAGGAGTTGCATCGTGAACCCGGCGCGACCGTGGTGATCAACACGATCACCTCGCGGGCGGTGTCGGAGATCGTCACCGAACTGGGCGGGCAGATCGTCGTCTCCAAGGTTGGGCACACCTCGGTGAAGGCGGCGATGGCCGAGCACGATGCGATCTTCGGCGGGGAGCATTCGGCGCATTTCTACTTCCGCGAGTTCTGGGGTGCCGACACCGGCATGCTGGCCGCCCTGCACACGATCGCCCTGCTGGGTCACTCCGGCGGCACCTTGTCCGAGCTGGTGCAGGACTTCACCCGCTACGCCTCCAGCGGCGAGATCAATTCCACCGTCACCGATGCCCAAGCCTGCATGGCAGCGGTTGCGGAGGCCTTCGAGAGCCGCGGTGATCAGGACCGTGGCGACGGGCTGACCATCTCCGGACCCGACTGGTGGATCAATCTGCGACCGAGCAACACCGAGCCCCTGCTGAGACTCAATGTCGAGGCACCCACCACCGAGGCCGTCGAACGATTGCGCGACGAAGTGCTCGCGATCGTCGCGGCCGAGGCCTGAGAGGACATCATGGCTGTCGAACTCGATCCCGAACTGCTCCAGATTCTTGCCTGCCCACAGTGCCACTCGTCCCTGGCTGTTGATCATGAAGCGGGCGAGTTGGTCTGCACCGCCGCCGACTGTGCGCTGGCGTACCCGGTTCGCGACCAGGTGCCGGTGCTGCTCATCGACGAGGCACGCCCGACCCGCCCCCAGAGCTGACCTGCCGCCTCACTCGTCGGGCTGTCGGCGGCCCCGCGACCAGGCCGACCACAGGGCCGCATAGCGGCCGCCGGCGGCCACCAGTTCGTCGTGGCTGCCGAGTTCGGTGATCCGCCCGTCGGCGACGTGGGCGATCGCGTCGGCCGTACGAGCCTGGTCGAGTCGGTGCGCGATCATGATCGTCGTGCGGCCAGAGGTGACCGTACGGGCCGCGGCGTCCAATCGGGCGGCATTCACGCTGCCCGCCTCGGCAGTCGCCTCGTCCAGGATCACCACCGGCGGATCGAGCAGATCGAGTCGGGCCAGGGCCAACTGTTGCGCCTGGGGCCCGCTCGGGGTGACACCGTGCGCGCCGAGCATCTCGTCCAATCCGTCGGGCAGGGCCTCGATCCACTCCTTGGCCCCCACCCGGGACAGGGCGCGCCACAGGGTGTCGTCGTCAACCGCAGCAGCCAGGGTGAGGTTGTCCCGTACGGTCGCGGCGAACACGTGTGACTCCTGGGTGACCAATCCGACGATCCGGGAGCGCGCCGGGCCGTCCAGGGTGCGCAGGTCGATCCCGTCGACGAGCACCCGCCCGTCGTCGGGAGGCCGCAGGCCGGCAATGATCGCGGCCAGGGTCGACTTTCCCGCACCGGAGGCGCCCACCACGGCCAACGAACACCCCGACGCGATCGCCAGTCCGAGTCCGTCCAGGGTGGGCCGTTGCCCCGGCCCGTACGCGAACCGCACGTCCTCGACCAGCAATGCGCCGGCCCCCACCTGTGCCGGGATCGCCTGGTCGCCGGCCGTGGTCGGCACCGACAGCACACCGACGATGCGTCGCAGCGAGGCGGCCGCGGACTGCCAGGTGTCGACCACCATCAGCAACTGTCCGATCGGTCCGAAGAGGCGATGGAACAGCAGCACCGCCGCGGTGGTCGTGCCGGTGGTGGCCTGGCCGGTGCCGACCAGCCAGAAGCCGGTCAGCAGCAGCAGCGTCATCCCGCAGAACTCGGCAAGGTTGAGCCGACCCCAGAACAGGTTGTTGGTGACCCGCTGATGCATGGCCCAGTGCACGACTCGCCAGGAGTGGCCCGCGATCAGGTTCCGCCGTCGGGTCTCCAACTGGTGCGCACGGACCGCATCGATGCCGCGCAGGGAACCGAGCACCGCCTGGGCTCGGTCGGCCATCGCGGCCCGTTCGGCGGCGTACTGGGCCGGCGCGCGCTTGAGGTAGAGCCGTACGGCCAGCAACTGGATCGGGATGACCAGGGCCAGCGCCACGGCGAAACGCCAATCGATCACGCTGAGCCCGACGAAGGTCAGCACGATGGTGAACAACGCCCCCGATACTGCCGGCAGCACCTGGTTCACCGCTGTCGAGACCTCCGCCACGTCATCAGTGGCACGTGAGATCGAATCTCCCGACCCGGCGTCCTCGACCACGGCATTGGGCAGCCGTACGAGGTGGGCCACGAGTCGTTCGCGCAGCCCGGCGACGGCACCCTCGACCACCGTCACCGCCCAGATGGTGCCCAGGGCGGTGAGGACGGCGGCCACGACGACGCCGGCCACCATGATCAGTCCGAGCATGATCAGCTCACCCAGCCCGTCGGTGACCACGGCACGCCCTCGCGCCCCGACGAGGTCGACGATCCGGCCCATCACGTTGGGCATCACCAGGCCGGCCGTTGCGGCCGCGGCGAGCACGACAGCGGCGCCGACGAGACCGAGTCGACGGCCCTCGAAAACCTCTCCCAAGGTGTGCCGCACCTGGCGCGAGGTGGCGATTCCGAAGGTGGTCATCGACCCTCCCTCTCGGTCGGTGTGCTTGAGGTGAGTACGGGCACGTGATCGGTCCGATCAGCGTGCTGGGCCCAGGCGGGGGAGTCGGTGAGCACGATGGTGGTCCGCCCCCGGCGCAGCGCAAGCGTCTCGCGGGCAACTGCATCCTCGGTGACCGAGTCGACCGCCGAGGTGGGATCCAGCAGGACGAGGATGTCGGGGTCGGCGTACAGCGCACGGGCGAGGCCGACGCGTTGCCGCTGTCCTCCCGAGAGGTGACTGCCCTGGTCACCGACGTCGGTGTCCAGGCCGTCGGGAAGCATCTCGGCCACCTGGTCGCAGGCGGCGGCGTGGAGGACGGGTTCTGGTGGCCGATCGCCGCCGAGGGTGACGTTGTCGAGCACGCTGCCCTCGAACAGTGGTGCCTCGTGCGGTACCACCAGGACGGCGCGACGTGCCGAGGCGAGAGTCACCTCGGCGAGGTCGACCTCGCGGCTGCTGGCGCCGTCGTCGGTGACGGTCACCGTGCTGTCGGTCGACTCGGTGGTCCGCGCCAGCAGACCGGCCCAGTGGGAGCGGGCCGCCGGATCGCAGCCCAGCACGAGGTGTTCGCCCGGTGCTGCCCGTACGTCGACCCCGGACGCGAACAGGTGGAGGCCGCGGCCGCCGACGGTGCGGGCCAGCTCAACGGCGTTGGGTCGTTCGGTGACCGCGGGGCCGGCGCGCAGGACGTCGAGGATCCGTGTGGCGGCAGCGATTCCGGGGTTCCAGAAGAAGTTGACGATGTGCGCCATGCTGCCGATCGGTTCCATCACCCACTGGGTCAGCATCACCACGGTGATCAACCCACCGACGGTGATCATGCCTTCCAGGGCCATCCATCCGGCCGTGACACCAATGGCGACCACGAACACGCCCGAGAGGATCTGCAGCACTGCGAGCGAGCGCGCCTGGGAGCGGGCCGCGCGCACGGCGGCAGTGAGGGCATTGGCCGAGACGCCGGCGTAGCGGGTGGCAGCGGTCTCCTGAGCGCCGAGTCCCTTGATCACCCGTAGTCCGTGCACGAGATCGGTCGCGGTGCCGGCGGCATCGGCGATCGCGGCCTGCTGGGTGCCGACGCGTCGGCGCAGTGCCCCGCCGAGCACATCGCCGAGGAAGAGGATTCCGGCAGCACCGACGATCACCGCGATGGCCAGCGGCCAGGAGATGGTGAGCAGGACGACGGCGCAGACCAGCACCCCGGCGACTGCTGCGGGCCCATAGATGCCCAGCCCCATCGAGGTGGCCAGCATGGTGGTGTCGGAGGTGGCGACCGACAATCGGTTGCCGATCCGCATGCCCGGGCCACCGAGTCCCGCAGGGGAGAGCAGCTTGTCGGTGACCAGCATGCGTATGTCGTGCTGCACCGAGTTCATCCCCAGGAAGCCGATCCGGGATCCGAACCGGTATGAGAAGGACAACCAGCAGAACACCAGGGCCAGGACGCCGATCCAGCTCAGCAGGGCGATCGGATTGCCGGGGCCGACCGCCTCATCGACGGCCCGTCCGACCACGACCGGGACCAGGCCTTCGCCGATCTGGTGGGAGGAGGTCAGCAGGGCGGCCGGAGCCAGTTGCTTGGGCGCCGCGGTGATCGTGGCGATGGTCAGTCGGCGTGGGGTCGTGGTGTCATCGACCCGCACGGAGTTCACCGTGGGGGGTTCGGCCTTGGGGAAGAACCACGGTCGGGCGGGCAGCAGGCTCATGCCGGGCAACTCTCCGATGGGCATCGTGGACGCCGGGCGGAGGCGTCCAAGGAACGGTCAGTTTGGCGAGCCTAACCTAACGGGTCTATTGTCGCTTGCGTCAGAGCGATGTCAGCGCCCACGGAGACCAGCATGCCGCGCACGATCCGGAATTTCGAGTCTCATCCCATCACCCTCCGCGAGGTTGAGGTGGTACGGGTGAGTGATGTCACACCCGGGATGCGACGCGTGGTGGTGGCCGGCCCCGAGATGGGTGCCTTCGTACGGCAGGGGCATCCCCAGCCGCCGGTGGTCAGCGTGGGATTCGATGATCATGTGAAGCTGCTGTTTCCCGCCGCCGACGGCACACCGCCGCCCCTGCCCGGTCAGGCCGACGGGCGGCTGAGGTGGGAACCCGAGCAGATTGCGGCGACCAGGAACTACACGGTGCGCTCGTTCGATCCGACCACCGGCGAGATGGCCTTGGACTTCGTACGACATGGTGCGGGCCTGGCCAGTGGCTGGGCCGAACGGTGCGTGGTTGGGGAGAAGATCTGGTTCGCCGGACCCAAGGAGTGCGTCGGGTTCCCCGAGGGCGTTGACTGGCATCTGGTGGCCGGGGACGAAACCGCCCTGCCCGCGATCGGGCGCTGGATCACCGAGGCCCCGTCCGGGACCAGGGCCCAGGTGTTCGTCGAGGTGGCGAGGCCGGCCGACGTGCAGGACGATCTGCCGCACCGCCCGGGCATCGACATCACCTGGTTGATCCGGGAGGGATTGATCCGGGAGGGCCTGGGTCGTCCGGGCAGGGATGAGGTGGTGCCGGGACAGCTGCTCGGCGAAGCCATTCGTACGGCCCCGTGGTGGCCCGGTTCGGTGTACGCCTTCGTTGCCGGTGAGGCCACGTCGCTCAAACCGATCCGTCGCCATCTGCGCGATGAGCGCGGCGTCCCGCCCGAGCGTCTGGAGATCGTCGGCTACTGGCGACGCACCGACGCCGGCACCGACCCGGGCGAGCATCCGGTCGTCCGACTGCACGAGATGTCGGAGTTGTTGGCTCCCTTGGTGCTGCGGGCCGCGGTCACCATCGGATTGCCGGCCGCCTGGGAGCGGGGGCTGGAGCGGATCGACGAGCTGGCTGCGGCCACCGAGGTTCGCCCCGATCGTCTGGCCAAGGTGTTGGACGCACTGGCTGCCCTGGGTGTTGCCGTGGCCACCGATGCCGGCCATCGCCCGACCACGTTGGGCGAGGCGTTGGATGATGATCATCTGGCTGACCACCTTGACCTGAATCGTCCGGCGGCGCTCGCCGAATTGGGACTCGTCGGTCTGGTCGACACCCTGCGCGGAGCAGACGGATTCGCCCGCGTGCACGGCGATTCGTACGCCACCCTGCGTGCTCGACGCGCTGAGATCGAGGTCGCGCTGCAGCGCCGGGCCGCCGAGGAGACGGGCTGGTTCGCCACCAATCTCGCCGCCTTGCCCGTCGTGGCCGAAGCCCGGTCAATCGCGGTGACCGGACTGGGCACGACGTCGCTGGCCAATGCGCTGGCCCGTCGGGTGTCGAAGGTCACGGTTCTCGTCCCGCCCGCGGTGGTGGATTGGGCGACCGCCGATCTGGATGCTCTCTGCGGCAGCACCAGCCGCCGCGAGGCCATCCAGGTCAAGGGAACGTCCCTCGAGCAGGCGGCGGGCGGTTCCTTGACCGACCACGTCGACGTGCTGGTGTTGTCCGACGCGCTGACCGAGCTGGCAGACGAGCGGGCGCTTGAGCTGCTGCAGCGGACCAGCGCGGCGCACCTGGTCCTGCTCGAGCGGGTCGTCGGCGACCGGGCGGTCGAGAACGCCGAGGCCGATCTGCTGGCCCTCACCACACACGGGACCGGGCTGCGCACCGACGCCGACCTGGAATCCCTGGTCGTACGGTCCGGATTCCCCGTCGTGGAACGGACCACCATCGGCTGGGGGCGTATCTGCCTGATCGCCCATCGTCGGCCCGTTGCGGAGAATCCGTTGCCCGATCTTGCCGGAGCGGAGGTGTTCACCCGATGACGGCGGTGCTCGACCGGCCGGTGACCACCAGCGCCGAGCAGCCCCGGGCGATTCGCAGTGGGCTGGTCACGCGGAACCATCAGCGTTTCCTGGGTCTGCTGGTGGCTGCGGCCGTCATGCTGTTGTGCGCCATCGTCTCGCTGGCGGTGGGGTCGAAGCTGATGCCACTGGAGACGGCCTGGCAGGCGTTGACCGCCTTCAACGGCTCGGAGAACCAGTTGATCATCACCGAGCTGCGGGTGCCTCGTACGGTCCTGGCCATGATTGTCGGTACCGGCCTGGCGGTCGCCGGTTGCATGATCCAGGCGCTGACCCGCAATCCGCTGGCCGACCCGGGAATCCTCGGCGTGAACGCCGGGGCCGCCTTCGCCGTGGTGATCGGCATCGGCTTCTTCGGTTTGACCACCGTCGGCCAGTACGTGTGGTTTGCCCTCGGCGGTGCGTTGGTGGCGACGGTGGCGGTGTACCTGATCGGCTCGGCTGGGCGCGGCACCACCGGTCCCATCCGGATGACCCTGGCGGGCGTCGCGCTGGGGGCGGCCCTGGCCGGCTTCACCACCGGACTCATGCTGCTGGAGCCGACCACGTTCGACGCGATGCGCTCCTGGAACGCAGGCTCGGTCGCCGGGCGTGACCTGGCGACGATGGGGCCGGTGCTTCCGTTGCTGGCTGTCGGTCTGGTGCTGGCACTGCTGTGTTCGCGGGCCTTGAACTCGATCATGCTCGGCGACGATCTGGCTGCCTCGCTCGGCACCCACGTGGGTCGCACCCGGGTGGTGGTCGTCATCGCGGTCACCCTGCTGGCCGGCTCGGCCACCGCGATCGCCGGACCGATCGGCTTCGTCGGCCTGATGGTGCCCCACGTGGTGCGGTGGTTCGTCGGTCCAGATCAACGCTGGATCTGCGCGTACGCGATCTTCGTCGGCGCCATCCTCGTGCTGCTGTCCGACATCCTCGGTCGCTTCCTGGTGTGGCCCGGAGAAATGCCGGTGGGCATCGTCACCGCCTTCCTCGGCGCGCCGGTGTTGATCTTCCTCGTCCGGCGCAAGAAGGCGGCGAGCGCACCATGATCAGTGCTCCCGTCACCGACCGCGGCGACAGCTCGCCTCGCACGCGACACCGGATGCTCACTCTGCCTGCGCCGTTCCACGCCCGCATCGACGTACGAGTGCTCACCGTGATCGGCCTCCTCGCCCTGCTGGCATTGGTGGCCGCCGTCCTCGGTCTGGTGCTCGGCTCCCTGGCCATTCCGTTGGACCGTCTGGTGGCGGTGTTCCTCGGCGACGGCACTCGGATCGAACGGACCGTCGTCACCCAGTGGCGAGCGCCGCGGGTGGTGGCCGGGCTTGTGCTTGGTGCCGCGCTCGGACTCTCCGGGGCGATCTTCCAGTCCCTGACGCGCAACCCTCTCGGCAGCCCCGACATCATCGGCTTCTCCACCGGCGCGCATGCCGGCGGCATCATCACCATCATCGTGCTCGGCGACGGTGTGCTGAGCGTCTCTGCCGGAGCCATCATCGGTGGCCTGGTGACCGCGCTGGTGATCTACCTGCTGGCCTGGAATCGAGGCGTGCAGGGCTTCCGGTTGATCATCGTCGGCATCGGGGTCACCGCGGTGATCAGTTCGATCAACACCTGGTTGATCATGCGTGCCGACCTGGACATCGCCTTGGCGGCGGCCTCCTGGGGCGTCGGCTCCCTGAACGGCCTGAGCTGGACGAAGGTGACTCCGGCGTTGATCATGATCGCACTCGCGTCGGTCGCGTTGTGGACCCAGGCGCGATCCCTGCGACAGATGGAGATGGGCGACGATCTGGCCCGCGCTCTGGGCACCGACACCGAGCGCAGTCGGTTGCTGATGATCGTGATCGGTGTCGCACTGGTGGCCGTTGCCACGGCTGCGGCCGGACCGATCGCCTTCGTGGCGCTCGCGGCGCCACAGATCGCACGCCGGGTGACCGGCGCAGCGGGTACGACACTGCTCGGCTCGGCGGTGGTCGGCGGGCTGCTGCTGTCGGTGGCCGATCTGGTCGCGCAACACGCATTCGGCGAACGCCAGGTCCCCGTCGGGGTGGTCACCGTCAGCATCGGCGGCCTGTATCTGGTCTGGCTGCTCATCCACGAGGCGAGGAGGCAACTCGCATGACCACATCCACCACCGACACCGCTGCTCCGGCTCCGCCGACGACTGCGGCGTACGACACGACGAAACCCAGCGAGCCCGAAGCGCCGACCGGTGCCCCCTTGGTCGGTCGTGATCTGACGATCGGGTACGACCGACGGGTCATCTCGGTCGGGCTGGACGTGGAGATCCCGGCAGGGGAGTTCACCGTCATCGTCGGTCCGAACGCCTGCGGCAAGTCCACCCTGCTGCGCGCCCTGAGCCGCCTGCTGCAGCCCAGGAACGGGCAGGTGCTGCTGGACGGTCGAGACATCGCAAGGCTGCGCAGCAAGGACGTCGCCAAACGGCTCGGTCTGCTGCCCCAGTCGTCCATTGCCCCCGAAGGCATCTCGGTGGCCGACCTCGTCGCGCGCGGCCGCAACCCGCATCAGGGACTCTTTCGGCAGTGGACATCGACCGACGAGCAGGCGGTCACCGATGCGCTGGCGGCCACCAACACCGTCGACCTGGCCGACCGGCTGGTCGATGAGTTGTCCGGTGGTCAGCGGCAGCGGGTCTGGGTGGCGATGGCCCTGGCCCAGCAGACCGAGCTGCTCCTGCTCGACGAACCGACCAGTTTTCTCGACGTGGCCCACCAGGTGGAGTTGCTGGAGTTGTTCGGCCACCTCAACCACCAGGGGCGCACGATCGTGGCAGTACTGCACGATCTCAACCAGGCCTGCCGGTACGGCACCCACGTGATCGCCATGCGTGAGGGTGAGATCGTCGCCGAGGGGCGCCCCGAACAGATCATCACCGCCGACCTGGTCTCCGACGTGTTCGGTCTCGACGCGGTCGTGATTGAAGACCCGGTCGAGGGTGGTCCGATGGTGGTGCCGCGTCGCGGCCCGCGCCCGACGCGACCCGACGATCACTCTGCCCTCGCGAATCCTGCCCACCTGCGCTGACAGACGATCGCCCGACTCGTCCCCGGGCCCGGACACGACGTCGCCGAAGACGCCTCGGGCCCCGAACATCCCACGGTCCCGAACACCCACATTGTCGCGTCCGCGCCGACGCCGCCGTCGGCATGCCGACACACTCACCCTCACCAGGAGAACTCATGATCAACAACCTTCCCGCCACACGTCTCGGTCGCCGCGGTGCCCTCGCGCTGGGTGGCGGTCTCTTCGCCACCTTGGTCGTCGCCGGATGCGGTGGCCCATCAGGAGGCCAGGACAAGGCCGCCGGAGACGCCGGCATGCGTACCGTGCAGAGCTTCCAGGGGCCTGTCGACGTGCCGAGTGCACCGGCGAGCATCGTGCTGGTGGCCGCCACCCATCTGCTGGAGCTGCCTGACGTGAACGCCGTCGGGCTCACCGAGGACCCCTTCTACCAGGGCATGACCACCAAGGAACTGGCGGCGAAGTACGCAGCGATCCCCAAGATCGGCACCCCACGCGAAATCGACTACGAAGGGATTGCCGCGATGGCACCCGATGTGATCGTGGTCTGCATGCCGGCACCCGGACTGACCGACGGTTCGGGCAACCTCGAACGCCTCGCTGAGATCGCCCCGGTGGGAGCCGTGCCACCCAAGAAGCCCGACGATCGTCTCGTCCAGTTCGCTGATCTTGCCGACGTGATCAACCAACGCGCAGCGGCGGAGGCCTTGATGGCACGGGTCCAGCAGCAGGCCACCGAGGTCGGGAAGCGCCATGCCGCCTTCCTCAAGGGCAAGAAGGCTCTGGCGGTCAACTCGTGGGAACAGGACGGCACCATCGCGATCCAGTACGCGGGTGAGTGGGACAGCACGGTCGGGGCCATGATCGGGATGGAGTGCATCCAGGGCGGGAAACTGGGCGGCACCTACGCCGCCGAGCAGGCCGTCGGTCTGCTGTCTGAGGCCGACCTGATCGTGGTGGGCGGCAACAACACCGGTGAATTGGCACCGCTGCCCGATGTCAAGGCATTCCTTGAGGGCAAGCTCGGTCAGTCGATCCCGGCAGTCAAGAATGATCGTCTGATCCAGATCCCGTCCGGCGGCGACCGCTCCTGGACCCTGGCCGAGGTCGTGATCGGCGTACTGGATGAGCGGCTGACCCAGTTGGCGGCGAAGGCCTGACCCGATGCTGGCGCTTGGTTCTGCGTCGAGCGCGGCAGAATGGCCTGCATGACGGTCTTCGACGATGCCCTGCTGGAGGATGAGCGCGTTCTGGCGGCGGCAGATCCTGTTCTGCGTCACTTGGCCGAGGCCGGCTCCCGGCTGCGGATCGAGGCCGCCGCCGCCGAGTCCGGCCTGGCCGCCCTAGGCACCGATGACCGGCCGCGGGCGGTGATTGCCGTCGGCGGCGAGGCACGGCTGGTACGGGCCCTGTTGGAACCGGTCTGCCCGGT
Source organism: Propionibacteriales bacterium (assembly GCA_030453285.1). GTDB lineage: Bacteria > Actinomycetota > Actinomycetes > Propionibacteriales > Propionibacteriaceae > Carbonicoccus. The sequence goes on along the minus strand of JAKDKP010000008.1, from coordinate 1,669 downwards.
GCCGTTCGTCGCCTGGCCGGTGGCCGGGCTGCCGGGCTGGGTGGGTCCACTCGACCTGGTTGTCATCCTGGCCGCCGAGGCGGCCGAACCGGCGTTGGTGGCAACAGCCCGGGAGGCCGTCCGACGCGGCGCCCAAGTGATCATCGCCTGCCCAGACGGTTCCCCGCTCACCGAGCACGCCGCCTCCTCCTCGACGATCAGGCTCGTCACCCGGACCGGGGACAGCCTGAGCGCGGCGGTGGTGATGCTGGCCGGCCTGCACCGGATGGAGCTGGGTCCGCCGGTGGCGATCGAGCAGGTGGCCGAGGCGGTGGACGACATGGCGCGGCGGTGCTCCCCGTACACCGATCTGGCGACCAACCCGGGCAAGGAGATGGCGTTGGCGGTTGGCGAGGCCCAACCATTGGTCTGGGGCGGATCGGTGCTCGCCTCCCGTGCCTCGCGACGGGTCGCCGAGGGGCTGCGCGCCGCCAGCGGTCGGCCCGCACTGGCGGCCGACGCCGACGCACTCCTGCCGGTGGTCGAGGGCGTCACCGAGCGCGATCCGTTTGCCGACCCCTTCGACGACCCCGAGGTCCGTCCGGCCCTGGTGATCCTCGACGACGGCAACACCGAGGCGTGGATCCGAGCCGCCCGGGGGCGGCTGTTGGCTGCCGCCGAACGTCACGACGTACGCGTGACGGTGGTCGTGGCGGACGAAGGCGCCGACATCGACCGCTACGCTGCCCTGCTGCAACAGGGCCTGTACGGATGTCACTACCTGGCCATCGGTCTCGGCCGCCTCGGCAACCGGACCTGAGGTTCCAGGCAATTCTTCTGGCAGGATGATCAACTGTGGACACCGAAGAGAACAACCGCGTCGCCGTGACTGGCGGTCACTGATCATGGTCGACCCGCAGCCGGTCCTGGTCCTCAACGGACCCAATCTTGGCCGTCTGGGCCGACGCCAGCCCGAGGTGTACGGACGCCGTACCCATGACGACATCGCCGAGAGCCTGGTCCGGCGGGGAGAAGAGCTCGGCCTCAGCGTCGACGTACGCCAGACCGACTCCGAGGCGTACATGATCAGTTGGCTGCACGAGGCCGCCGACCAGGAGCTGCCGGTGATCATCAACCCGGCCGCGTGGAGCCACTACAACATCGCGATTGCCGACGCCGTGGCCCAATGCACGGCCGATGTGTACGAGGTGCACCTGTCCAACATCCACGCCCGTGAGGAGTTCCGCCGCCATTCGGTGGTCTCCCCGTACGTGAACGGCGTGCTGGTCGGCTTGGGGACCGACGGTTACGAGCTGGCCCTGGCGGTGATTGCGTGGCGCAGGCAACGATCGGAGGGCCAGGTGCACCAGCTCAGACCGCCCGTCTCACCGGTCGACGACCCGGCCTCCTCGGACTGACCGTGCCCGCCGGAGCTGATCGCCGCATCGGAGCTGATGGCCACGACGGCGATGCCGCCGATCCGGCCCGTGGTTCGACCGAACGAGGCAGGGCACTAGCCTGTGCGGCATGGACTTTCGCGTTGCTGACCTCTCCCTCGCCGAGTTCGGGCGCAAGGAGATCACCCTGGCCGAACACGAGATGCCCGGCCTGATGGCCATGCGCGCGGAGTACGGGCAGGCGCAGCCGCTGAAGGGGGCCAGGATCGCGGGCTCGCTGCACATGACGATCC
>JAKDKP010000405.1 GCA_030453285.1 Propionibacteriales bacterium | reverse complement strand
ACGCCGACCTGCTGGCCGAGCAGCCGACCGACCGGGCGCTGTTGAGGTTGTTCGCCGAGCTCGTCGCTCCCGGGCCGGTGCTCGATGCCGGTTGCGGAACGGGGGAGCTGTCGGCGCACCTGGCCGGGCTCGGGCTGGACGTCTGGGGCATCGACCTGTCGTCGGAGATGGTGGCCCGGGCGCGCGAGCGGCACTCCGAGCTGACCTTTCGGGTCGGCTCGATGCTGGCTCTCGGCGCCGACGGGGCGGGCATCGACGACGGCTCGCTCGCCGGTGTGCTGGCCCACTACTCGACGATCCACCTCCCGACCGACCAATTGCCGGCGGTGTTCGCCGAGTTCCGGCGTGTGCTGCGACCCGGCGGCCACGCCATGATCAACTTCCAGGTGCGGGCCGAGGTCCTGGCCTACGACACCCTGCAGGGCCACCCGGTCGCGCTGCACTATCCCGTCCGTTCGTACGAAGAGGTCCTGGCCCTGCTGGTCGAGGCGGGCTTCGTCCCGTACGCCACCACGGTCCGGTCCCCGGTGGCCTCCTGGGAATCGGTCGATCAGGCCTATCTGCTGGTGACGCGGGGGAGCGACCGGGCCGGCGGGAGACCAGGATCGGCCGAGGGCGAATCCTTGTGACGTGGACCCGGTCGGCAGACTAGGATGCCGTCGTTGGCCGTGCCGGCCACCGCACCGACCTTCGGAGGAATCCTGACCTCGTCACCTGCCTCATCCCAGCGCCCCCCATCGCCTGCACAGGACCCTGGGGCATCGCCGTCGCCCGGCGTCACCGCCCGCGGGTCCCGCCTGATCGAGATCCCGGTCTCGGTCGAGATGGTCAACGTGCTCGGTCCGCGGGATGAGTTCCTCCGCATCCTGGAACGTGACCTGGCTGCCGAGATCCATGTCCGCGGCAACGAGGTCACCCTGTCCGGCGACCCGGACGCGGTGACCAACGGTGCCGATGTGCTGACCGAGATGATCACCATCATCCGCACCGGCCAGGGCCTCACCGGCGACGCCGTCGAGCGGATCGTGGCCATGATGACGGAACGGTCGACGGCCGAGGGCGAGTCCAGCCCGGCCGAGGTGCTCACCCAGAACATCCTGTCCAGCCGCGGGAAGACCATCCGCCCCAAGACGCTCAACCAGAAGCGCTACGTCGACGCGATCGACAACCACACCATCGTCTTCGGCATCGGTCCGGCCGGCACCGGCAAGACCTACCTGGCGATGGCGAAAGCCGTCCAGGCCCTGCAGAACAAGGAGATCACCCGGATCATCCTGACCCGCCCCGCGGTCGAGGCCGGCGAGAACCTCGGCTTCCTGCCTGGCACCCTGAACGACAAGATCGATCCATACCTGCGACCCCTGTACGACGCTCTGCACGACATGCTCGACCCCGAGTCGATCCCGCGGTTGCTGACCGCTGGCACGATCGAGGTCGCGCCCCTGGCGTACATGCGCGGACGAACCCTCAACGACGCCTTCATCATCCTCGACGAGGCCCAGAACACCTCCCGGGAACAGATGAAGATGTTTCTGACCCGACTCGGTTTCGGTGCCCGGATGGTGGTGACCGGGGACGTCACCCAGGTCGATCTGCCCGGCGGCACACACAGCGGACTGCGGGCCGTGCAGGGCGTCCTCGACGAGGTCGACGACATCGCCTTCTGCACCCTCACCAGTCGCGACGTGGTGCGCCACAAGTTGGTCGGCCGGATCGTCGCGGCGTACGACCGGTTCGAGTCCACCCAACCGGCCAGGGACCACCGACGATGAGGGGTCCGTACGTCGGGACGCCCGACCTCGGGAAGCGGCGGGGCCCGGCATGAGCATCGACATCAACAACGAGTCCGGACTCGAGGCCGACACCTCGGGCCTCGTCGCCCTGGCCCGCTTCGTGCTGGACGAGTTGCGCATCCATCCGCAGAGTGAGTTGTCCATCCTGCTGGTCGATGAGGCGACGATGAGCGACTACCACGTGAAGTGGATGGACGAGGAGGGCCCGACCGACGTCCTCAGTTTTCCGATGGACGAACTGCACCCGCCCAGCGACGACGACGAGCCTGCCGAGGGGCTGCTCGGTGACGTCGTGCTGTGTCCGGCGGTGACGGCACGCCAGGCGGCCGACAACGATCGCACCAGTGATCAGGAGGCGGAATACCTGCTGGTGCACGGAATCCTGCACCTGCTCGGCTTCGATCACGCCCGGCCGGACGAGAAGGCCGAGATGTTCTCGTTGAAGGACAAGTTGCTGGCCGCCTGGGAAACCGAGCGCAGTACCCGATGAGTGGTCAACGATGAACAGCGGACAACTCCTGGCCCTGGGAATCGCCCTCATCCTGGTCATTCTGGGCGGCCTGATCGCGGCCGGTGAGGCCGCCATGCACAGCTTCTCTCGGGCCCGCGCCGCCGAGCTGCTGGCCGAAGGGCGCCCGGGGGCCAAGACCCTGGTCCGGATCGTGTCGGACCTGCCGGCCTACCTGAACACCGCCCTGTTCGTCCGGCTGGCGCTGGAGATCTCGGCGATCGTGTCGGTGGCCTGGGTGGTGTTCGATCTGGTGGAGGCGACCTGGCTGCAGATTCTGATCACCGCAGGCTCGATGCTCGTGGTGTCCTACATCGCGTGGGGGGTCGCTCCGCGCACCCTGGGTCGGCAGCACAGCACGGCGGTGGCCTGCGCCTTTGCCGGGCCGCTGGTCGCCATGACCACCGTGCTGGGGCCGCTGTCACGACTGTTGATCATCATCGGCAACGCGTTGACCCCGGGCAAGGGATTCACCGAGGGACCGTTCTCGTCCGAGACCGAACTGCGCGAAATGGTTGACCTGGCCGAGGCCTCGGAGTTGATCGAGTCCGAGGAACGGGCCATGATCCACTCCGTCTTCGAACTCGGTGACACCGTGGTGCGTGAGGTGATGGTGCCGCGCCCCGACATGGTCTTCATCGAGCGGCATCGCAGCATCCGCCAGGGCGTTGCCTTGGCACTGCGCTCCGGCTTCAGCCGGATCCCGGTGGTCGGTGAGGGTCTCGATGACGTGGTCGGCGTGCTCTACCTCAAGGACATGATCCGGCAGATGTACGACCATCCGGACCGTCAGATGTCGCAGCAGGTATCGGCGGTGATGCGTGAACCGCAGTGGTGCCCCGATTCCAAACCTGCCGACGAGCTGCTGCGCGAGATGCAGCTCACCCACAGCCATCTGGTGATCGTGGTCGACGAGTTCGGCGGGACGGCCGGGATGGCAACGATCGAGGACATCCTCGAGGAGATCGTCGGTGAGATCCGCGACGAGTACGACCATGCCGAGGTGGCGCCGGTCACCGAGCTCGCCGACGGACGGTTCCGGGTGTCGGCCCGACTCCCGATCGATGAGCTGGGCGAACTGTTCGGCAAGGACCTCGATGACGATGACGTGGACAGCGTCGGTGGCCTGATGGCCAAGGAGCTCAACCGGG
>JAKDKP010000404.1 GCA_030453285.1 Propionibacteriales bacterium | reverse complement strand
TCAACTGCAACCCCGAAACCGTCTCCACCGACTACGACACCTCCGACCGGCTCTACTTCGAACCGTTGACCCTCGAGGATGTCCTCGAGGTCGTGCACGCCGAGCGTCAGGCCGGCCCGTTGGCCGGGGTGATCGTGCAGCTCGGCGGCCAGACCCCGCTGCGCCTGGCGCAGGCTCTGAAGGATGCCGGAGTGCCGATCATCGGCACCTCGCCCGAGGCGATCGATCTGGCCGAGGAACGAGGCGCCTTCGGCAACGTACTGGCCGAAGCAGGTCTGCCGGCGCCGAAGTACGGGATGGCGCGGTCCTTCGCCGAGGCCCGCACCATCGCCGACGAGATCGGCTACCCGGTCCTCGTACGGCCCTCGTACGTGCTGGGCGGACGCGGGATGGAGATCGTCTACGACGAGGGATCGCTGGCCAACTACATCACCCGGGCCACCGAGGTGTCGCCGCAGCATCCGGTGCTGGTGGACCGATTCCTCGACGATGCGACCGAGATCGATGTCGACGCGCTGTACGACGGCACCGATCTCTACCTCGGCGGTGTGATGGAGCACATCGAGGAGGCGGGCATCCACTCCGGTGATTCGGCCTGTGCGCTGCCGCCGATCGCCCTGGGTGCCGAGGTGATCGACCGGATCCGTGAATCCACCCGCGCCATTGCCGAAGGGGTCGGCGTCCGCGGCCTGCTCAACATCCAGTTCGCGCTGGCCGGGGATGTCCTCTACGTCCTGGAGGCGAACCCGCGCGCCTCCCGTACGGTGCCGTTCGTCTCGAAGGCCACCGGCACGCCGCTGGCCAAGGCGGCCGCCCGGCTCGCGGTCGGCACCAGCATCGCCGATCTGCGCGCCGAGGGGATGCTGCGCACCTCCGGTGACGGTGGCGACTCCTGGGACGGGGCGCCGATCGCGGTCAAGGAGGCGCTGATGCCGTTCAACCGTATCCGGACCGTCGACGGCAACTTCGTCGACACCATCCTCAGTCCTGAGATGAAGTCGACCGGCGAGGTGATCGGCCTGGACGTGGACTTCGGCATCGCCTTTGCCAAGAGTCAGGCCGCCGCGTTCGGCCCGTTGCCGTCCTCGGGGCGGGTGTTCGTCTCGGTGGCCAACCGTGACAAGCGGCACATGATCTTCCCGGTGAAGAGGCTGGCTGATCTTGGTTTCGAGATCCTCGCCACGGCCGGGACGGCGTCGGTGTTGCGACGGCACGGGATCACCGTCACCGATGTCCGCAAGCACACCCAGGGCCCGGGACCGAATGGTGAGAAGACGATTGTGCAGGCGCTGCATGATCGTGAGGTCGATCTGGTGTTCAACACTCCGCACGGTCTCAGCCAGGACGGTCGGCCACGCTACGACGGCTGGGAGATCAGGACCGCGGCGGTGATGCGCAACATCCCCTGTGTCACCACCGTCCAGGGATTGTCGGCGGCCGTGCAGGGCATTGAGGCCATCTTGTCCCATCGAATCGGAGTGCGTTCTCTCCAGGAATGGGCCAGCACCTTTGCCCCACCACCCGAACCAGAGCTCGGTGCACCGGCCACGCCGTCATCGGTGACGCCGACCCGGCAGGCCACCGAGGTCGGCGGGCAGCGGTCGCACGCCGCCGAGGCGGTCTGATGGGTGGGGTCGGCCGGGTCCTGGACGGTGTCTACCGGCACGCCCTGCGTCCCCAACTCTTCCGACTCGGCAGTGGTGACGCCGAGGTGGCCCACGAGCGCACCCTTTCCATGATCAACTGGATGGGGCGCACCGGCCCGGTTCGCCGGATGACCGAACGCAACTTCGGTGCGCGGGGGAGTACGGTCCGCGTCGCCGGGATCGACTTCCCCGGTCGGGTCGGGCTGGCTGCCGGAGTCGACAAGAACGGCGTCGGCATACGGGCCTGGGGAGCGTTGGGCTTCGGTCATGTGGAGTTCGGCACCGTGACGGCTCACCCGCAACCGGGCCAGGATCGGCCACGGCTCTTCCGGCTGCCGACCAGCCGGGCATTGATCAACCGGATGGGATTCAACAACCGTGGAGCCCGCGCGCTTGGGTTCCGGTTGGACGAGGCCGGCGTCCGTCGCGGCAACAACGCTGCCGGTGTGGTGATCGGTGTCTCGATCGGCAAGAGCAGGATCGCTCCGCTCGCCGATGCCGTCGCGGACTACCTGGCGTCTCTGCACCAGGTGGCTCCGTACGCCGACTACATCGCGATCAACGTGTCCAGTCCGAACACTCCTGGTCTGCGATCCCTGCAGGACAAGGGATTCCTGACCGATCTTGTCCGGGCCATGGTGACCGAGGCAAGAGTTCTTGATCAAGCACATCCTGTCCCGATCATGGTCAAACTGGCGCCTGACCTGACCCGGGCGGCCCTCGACGAGGCGGTCGAGGTGTGTCTCGACGGCGGCGTCAGCGGACTGATCGCCACCAACACCACGATCGAGCGCCGTGGCATCGCCACCGTCGACGAGCCCCTTGCCCAGCAGGCAGGTGGTCTCTCCGGGGCTCCGTTGACGCGCCGGTCCCGTGCCATGGTGGCGCACCTGCGGGGACTGGTCGATCTGCCGATCATCGGCGTCGGCGGAGTGATGAAGGTCGATCATGCCGAGGCCATGCTCGATGCCGGCGCCGACCTGGTCCAGCTCTACTCCGGCTTCATCTACGGCGGCCCCGGCCTGGTGACCGCCACCAACCAACGGATCACCACCAGGGACGGGAACTGATCATGGAATCCTTCGGTACGCGATTGTCCACGGTGGTACGCGAGCGTGGCCAACTGTGCGTCGGCATCGACCCGCACCCCGAGATGCTCACGAGTTGGGGGATGGGCATCGACGTGGCCGGTCTCGAACGCTGCGCCCGGACGATGGTCGAAGCAGCGGCCGACCAGGTGGCGGTGGTCAAGCCCCAGTCTGCCTTCTTCGAGGCCTTCGGCGCGGCCGGCGTCCGCGTGCTGGAGCGGGTGCTCGCCGACTGCCGGGACGCCGGCGCCCTGACCTTGTTGGACGTCAAGCGCGGCGACATCGGCTCGACCATGGCCGCCTATGCCCAGGCCTACCTGGCCGACGGATCCCCCTTGGCCGCCGATGCGATCACCGTATCCCCGTACCTCGGCTTCGACTCCCTCACCCCGGCGATTGCCCTGGCGGCCCAGACCGGACGTGGGGTGTTCGTCCTGGCGCGCACCAGCAACCCCGCCGGCGCGGAGGTGCAACTCGCCCAGCACGACGGGCGACCGGTGGGTCAGCGCGTGGTGGACCGGGTGGCCGCGCTCAACGCCGATGCCATTGATGCAGACGCAATCGGCTCGTACGGGATCGTCTACGGCCTCACCCACGCCGAGCTCGACCTGGACCTGTCGGCGTTGCACGGGCCGATCCTGGTGCCCGGTCTGGGCAGCCAGGGTGGGCAGCCGTCGGACGTACGGCGGCTCTTCGGTGCATCGGCACACGCCGCCCTGCCCAGCTCCA
>JAKDKP010000403.1 GCA_030453285.1 Propionibacteriales bacterium | reverse complement strand
GGTTGATGGTGCTGGCTCGTTCCCTGATCACCGGCACCGAAACCCGTCGGATCGCCGCCGATCTCACCGGGATCGGCGATCTGCCCAGGACGGCCCGACGTAGATACCTGTCAGTGGTGCCGACCCAGTTGATCCGGGCCATGACCGACGAGGCGACCGTGACCGCCCTGGCCCGATTCGACGCCGTCCTGGTGGGCGGCGCGGCGATGGATCCGGCCATCGGTGATCAGTTGCGCGACCGCGGCGTCCGCCTGGTCACCACGTACGGGATGAGCGAGACCTGCGGAGGTTGCGTGTACGACGGCCTACCGCTCCCCGGCGTCGAGGTGCACAGCGACCCCGCCACGTCCCGTCTCTCCATTGCCGGTCCGATGCTGTTCTCCGGCTATCTCGGCCGACCGACCGAGACAGCCAAGGCGTTGGAGGGCGGACGTTTCCGCACCGGCGACCGTGGCTCGGTCACCAGCGGGCTGGTCCACCTCACCGGCCGCGTCGACGACGTGGTGATCTCCGGCGGCAGCAATGTTGATCTTGCCGAGGTGGAGTCGGTGCTGCGGCGCGTGCTCGGCAGCCGTGGCAGCGGTGCGGTGATCGGGGTCCCGGACCGCGAGTGGGGCACCCGCGTGGTCGCGGTCACCGATGCCGCCCTGACGCGCGATGATCTCCGGCCCCACCTGTCCGGCGCGTTGCTGCCACGTCAGGTGATCACCCTTGAAAGACTGCCCCGGACCGACAGTGGCAAGATCGACCGGCAGAAGCTGGCCCGACTGCTCACCGACGACAACCAGGAGTGACCCGCGTGGCGACAGTGGCCGAATGGATCGAAGGAGCCCGTCCCCGTACGTTTCCGGCAGCCTTCTCCCCCGTCATCGCCGGCACCGCGATCGCCCAGGTGGAACGTGGCGGACAGCGATTCCCCGACGGCGGATTCGACCCGGTGCTGGCCCTGCTCGCGCTGGTGGTCGCCCTCGCCCTGCAGATCGGGGTCAACTACGCCAACGACTACTCCGACGGCATCCGCGGCACCGACGACGACCGGGTCGGTCCGTTCCGACTCGTCGGATCGGGTGCGGCGGACCCGTCCCGGGTGAAGTTCGCCGCCTTCGCCGCATTCGGTGTGGCTGCGCTGGCCGGACTGGGCATCGTGCTGATCACCGGACTGTGGTGGTTGTTGATCATCGGCGTCGCCTGCGTCCTGGCTGCCTGGTTCTACACCGGCGGCGATCACCCGTACGGGTATGCCGCCCTCGGAGAAGTCTTCGTTTTCGTCTTCTTCGGCCTCGTCGCCGTCGGTGGCACGACCCTGATCCAACTCGGCGGTCTGACCTGGTCGACCCTGACTGCCGCTGTCGCAGTCGGCTCCCTGGCCTGCGCGATCCTCGTCGCCAACAACCTGCGCGACATCCACAACGACCGCGCCGCAGGCAAGTACACCCTGGCCACCCGCTTGGGACGCAAGGGCACCCGCGCCTTCTTCGTCGAGTTGTGTGTCCTGGCGGTCCTGGCAGTGATCAGCACCGCCCTGTTGACCAGCTTGTGGCTGCTGTTCGGGCTGATCATGCTCGTGCACACCACCCTCGCCGTCCGGCTGATCGTGACCGGGGCGTCCGGCAAGGAGCTGATCCGCGTGCTCAAGGTGACCGGTCTGGCCGAGTTGGCCGGTGCGCTCGGTCTCGGACTGGGGGCGCTGATCGTGACCCTGGTGGGCTGATCAGTCGATCGGGTGCCACTCGCCGGTGGCGGCGAAGGCGTCCAGCACCTCGGTGTACCCGGTGAGGTCCCAGCCCTGCGTACGAACCCAGTCATCGCTGTAATAGGTCCGGGCATAGCGGCGTCCATCGTCGCAGATCAGGGTGGCAACGCTGCCCTGCTCTCCGGCCGCCTGGAGCTCGGCGACCAGTTGGGCCGCGACCCACATGTTGGTGCCGGTGGAGCCGCCGACACTGCGCCCCATCCGCTCGGTGGTCCACCGCATGGCCGCGATCGACGCCGCATCGGGCACCGGCTCCATCCGATCCACCACCGCGGGCACGAAGCTCTGCTCCACCCGGGGCCGACCAATACCCTCGATCCTGCTGCCGACGGTACGGATGCCCGCATCACCGCTGGTCCAGGCCTGATGGTAGGCCGACCCCTCCGGATCGACCACACACAACCGGGTCCGGTGCTTCTGCAGCCGCAGATAGCGTCCCAGGGTGGCCGAGGTGCCACCGGTGCCCACCCCGACCACGAGCCAACTGGGCACCGGAAAACGTTCCAGGGCCAATTGTCCGAACATCGACTGGGCAATGTTGTTGTTGCCGCGCCAATCGGTGGCCCGCTCGGCGTGACTGAACTGATCAAGGAAATGCCCGCCATGCTCCTCGGCGATCCGCACCGCTTCGGAGTTGATCATGGCCGGATCATCCACCAGGTGACACCGGCCACCCTCGAACGCGATCAGGTCGATCTTCTCCCCAACGGTGCTGCGCGGCATGACGGCAATGAACGGCAGTCCCAGCAGCTTGGCGAAGTACGCCTCGCTGACCGCCGTCGAGCCCGAGGACGCCTCCACCAGCGTGGTGGTCGAGGTGATCCAGCCGTTGCACAACCCGTACAGCACCAACGATCTCGCCAGCCGATGCTTGAGACTCCCCGTCGGGTGCACCGACTCGTCCTTGAGATACAGGTCGACACCCCACGTCTCCGGCAGGTCGAAGCGGTGCAGATGTGTGTCGGCGCTGCGGTTGCTGTCGGCCTCCACCCGGGTGATCGCCCACGCCAACCAGTCCCGTTCGGCCGTGAAGCGGTCATCCTCGCGCGCCGGATCCGCGGTGGGGTGATCAACATCCATGACCACACCCTAGAACGCGGGTGATCAGTGCGCAGCGATGGTGGTCTGCGCCCGGTGTCGTACGGGGAAGTTCACCGACCGGGCGATGAAGCAGTAGTCGCCCACCCGGCTGTGCAACGCCTCGGCGGCGGCGAAGTCGGTCCCGGCAGCAACCTCGACGACCGGATGCAGGGTGACCTCGCTGAACTGGCCGGCACCCCCGGATTCGGTCATGGTGCCGGTCGCGTTGTCCCGGTAGGCGGTGATCACGATGCCGTCCAACGCCGCCAGCCACAGATAGGTGAGCATGTGGCATTGAGCCAACGCGGCGACCAGCAGTTGTTCGGGATTCCAGCGGTCGACATCGCCCCGGAAGGCAGGATCGGCCGATCCCGCCAACACACCGGCCCCCTCGGCCGACACTTGGTGCTCGCGGCCGAACCGGCGCACATCGGCGGTGCCGCCCGTTGTGCTCGGTGTCCAGTCGATGTCCAGGTCGTAGTGGTGTTCGCGTGCCATGACGACAACGCTAACCGGGCCCGCGGAAGGGGCGACAGGGGCGGGTCACGATCGGGGGCCGAAGCCGTACGAGGAGGGCCGGAATCGCTGTTCCCCGGTAGAATCGGTCCATGGTTCGCTATCTCCCGATCATCAT
>JAKDKP010000402.1 GCA_030453285.1 Propionibacteriales bacterium | reverse complement strand
TCGCGACCAGTCACCCAGACGCACATCGGCGACGAGCTCCTGGTCGCCCTTCTTCACCTTCGTCCAGGACCAGCAGAAGCCGGCGGCGATGCGGGCGGAGAAGCCACGGGACATCTTCTTCCGCAGGATCTCCTCCATCTCCTCAGGAGAGTCCGCCACCGTGACCGACACGTGGGAGTCAGGCGCCAGCACCGGCGGCTCGCCCGGGGGAAGGTTACGGACCTGGATGTTGTGGAGCTCGGCGAAGTCGATGTCGGGCAGCGGGTCGCTGTCGGTCTCGGCGAGATCGTCGTCGGGGAGCCCGGTGATGTCGAGGTCGGCGTCCAACCCGAGGATGCTCTCCACCCAGCGGGTGTAGCTGAGGCTGCCGCCGCACCGGAACTGCTCGGTGAGCCGCACGTGCACGACCTCGAGTCCCTTCTCCTCCGCGAAGCGGGTGATCTCGTAGAGCGAGCCGAGCTCGCCGGGGCGCACGACCTGGTTCTCGTCGAGCAGGAGCACCGGGGTGCGGGCCACGTCGATGAGCTCGTCGAGCTGCGGGCGGTTCTGCGCCCTCTGCGCAGCAGGGGTGTACCTGCCGGTGGACGTCTCACGGATGCGGTGAGCCTCGTCGGCGATGAGGACGTCCAGCATGTTCTTCTCGGCAGTCTGGAAGCTGTTGAAGTACAGGAAGAGCTTTTGTGTCGCGGTGCTGCGGTGCCCGGCGATCTTGCGCAGCGACTTGGTGAAGGCGCTGGATCCGGTGGCGTGCATGACCCGGCGACCGTCCCGGGCGAGTTCACCCAGCAGGGACAACGCGACCACTGACTTCCCGGTGCCCGGGCCGCCAGACACCACGATGACCCGCTTGCTGTCCGCCTGGTGGGCCTTCTTCACCTGGTGCAGCACGAGACGCACGGCATCGTGCTGGCGGTCGAGGAGAACGAACTCCTCGCGTTCCTGGATCTCTGCCGCAGCATGGTCGAGGAGTTGGCGTGACGGGGCGAACGAGGTGCTCATCAGCTCGTCGGCCGGGGCAGGGTCGCAGACGGGGGAGAGGCGGCTCTTGAGGTACTCGGAGAAGTCTGCGATCTCTGCGCCGGTGAAGAGCTTGGAGTCGGTGGTCGTGACCAGATCGTCCAGCTCGGCGATGTCCGCCCTCGACATGGCGTTGTGCAGGAATGCGGCGCCGTGGACGCGCTCCGGGTGACCGGCCAGGACCGTCGCGAAATCTGTGAGGTAGCTGCGGTAGTCGTCGACCTGCAGAACCGGGTGCGACCGAGGGGCACCAAGGAGCCCGGGACCGTCGACCAGTTCGGGGTTGCCCTCGAATGAGGTCGCGCTCGACCACTGCTTGAGCTCGATGACCACGTAGGAGGGCTCGCCGGTCGTCGGGTGCGTGCCGGCGAGCACCGCGTCCACCCGCTTCGAGATCAGCGGAAGCTGGTGCTCGAGGAGGACGGGCACCGCACCGAGGCCGGCGTCCGAAAGGACCCTGGCCAGCACCGGGATGCTGGCCTCCCAGGCGTTCAGCTCTGCGGTGTTCACCCCGCCGAGACCGCGGAAGTGGGCCTGTTGTGCCATGAGTTCGGACAGGGTCGAAGGGTCGGTGAACCGGTCAAGGATCTCGGAGGCGGAGGTCCGAAGCAGGGGCAAAACATTCTCCAGGCAGCACGAAACATCGTGCGACGTGGAGGCATGTCTGAATAGAAGCCTGTCGGGTCGCTCTTACCCGGTTCACACTACCTTGACGGTTCTGCGCCCGCGCAGGTTCATTCGACTTCGAAGCTTTCTGCCTGATCCTGGGGAAGGCGATAGCAGTACCTGGTTGCTGAGAGGTCGTCTTCCAACGGCTCCCAGGCGTGCAGGACATGGGCGCGGCCGCCGGTGGCGACGAAGTCCAGGCCCCCGTCGTCCTCCTCGTCCTTGGAAGGGCGGGCGTAGATGTTCGAGACCACGAAGAGTTCCGACGGATGCTCCCTGGCACTCGCGACCTCATTGACGGTCAACTCCACTTCGCCGGCGGCGCCCGTCGTCCCCTTCACCTCGACACGGAGGTATTCGTCGCCGCGGGTGCACTTGAGGTCGTAGGGTGCTCCGATCCGCTTCACCGTCCATCCCAGGTTCTCGTAGTGCTTCACTGCTTCGTCCTCGGCGTGGAGCTCGATCGCCTTGCGCTTCTTCGGGTTCTGCTGGCGTCCTGCTCCGGCGTTGTTCTTTGGGGACCTCTTGTAGAGGACGTCGAAGGGATCGATGTAGTCCACCTTGGTGTCAGGTCCGGACCCGATCGGCTCCTCCCGGCTGGCTGACCCGAGGAGTTCTGCGAGTTTCTGAGCATGCTCCGGTTGGACCTCGGCCACGATGGGACGGGATCCGTTGTTGATCGATAGGTGGAAGCAGTCATGGAGCTCCGGCGGAAAGTCCTCGATGGCGATGTCCTCCCGCGACCCCAGGGGAGTGATGGGGAAGCGGTAGGGGTATCGAATACCTTCGCTTCCGTCCTCGCCCGGCCAGTGCGGCGAGGCGGACGTGTACATAGGCCCGGTCACCTTGACGGCGAACGTGTTGCCGATGGTGCCGCGGTTGTAGATCTCCCGGCCGACCCATGGGTTGCTGGTCGTTCCCTTCGCGGTCTCGGGATCTCGGCGCTGATAACCCGTGGCGATGAGCAGCACATCGTGAGGGCGGGGAGCCGACGGGTCCGCGGAATCGAGCTCACGCCGTGAACCCCACGTTCCGCTGTCGAGCGCGAATTCGTAGTCCGCGGCGTTCTTTGGGGCGATGGGCACTGAAATAACTCCGACCCGGATCGGGGTCGGTGAGGCGACACGACGGTCCACACTGGTCTCCTGGAAGCACGAAATTCTCGTGCGACGTGGAGGCATGTCCGGGTGGAAGCCTGTCGGGTCGCTCTTGCGCCGACCACACTACCTGGGACCTGCAGGCGGTGGCGTCGGTTTCCTCGCTGCTGTTCGAACAGCGTGCTCGTTCGCGTCCGGGGCGCAGGATATACTTTCCCCTTGATGACTTCACAGACTCAGCTCAGTCCCTTCGCCGTGGTCGATGTCGAGACCACCGGTTTCAGCAACCGTGACCGCGTCCTCGAGGTGGCGGTGGTCCACGCGGACGCGGACGGTACCGTCACAGGCCGCTGGTCCACGCTGATCAACCCCCAGCGCGACATCCCGAACACCAGAATCCACGGTATCTCCGGCACCGACCTCATCGGCGCCCCGAGCTTCGCCGACATCGCCGGCGATCTCGCCGAGCAGCTGAGCGGGCGCATCTTCGTCGCGCACAACGCACCCTTCGACACCCGGCTGCTCGGCGCCGAGTTCGCCCGCCTGGGTATCACCGCTGCGCCTTTCGCCGAGTCGTATCTGTGCACCCAGAAGCTCACCGGTGCCGTGCTGCCGGCCTCCGGTCGTAGCTTGTCCACCGCGTTGGCGGCAGCAGGCATCAGCAATGCCCACGCCCATGCCGCCCTCGGGGAC
>JAKDKP010000401.1 GCA_030453285.1 Propionibacteriales bacterium | reverse complement strand
CTGGTGTCGATCACCAACACCACCGGGCAGCCGATCCTGGCGTCGTTGACCGATCGTGGCCTGCGGGAGGAGATCTTCACCGCTTCGATCACGCGCGGCCTGTCCGGCGAACGGGACACCCGCGATCTGTTGGTGGCGATGGCGCGGTTGCGCTCCGAACGTGCCACCCTGCTGGGGTACGAGCATCATGCGGCCTACTCCCACGAGGTGGCCTGTGCGCGGACCACGGACGCGGTGAACGACATCCTCGGGCGCATGGCGCCCGGCGTGGTCGAGCTTGCCGAGCGGGAGGCATCCGCACTGCAGGCACGACTGACCGACGAGATCCCCGGAGCGACGCTGGAGCCGTGGGACTGGCAGTTCCTGGCCGTACGGGAGGCCGCGGAGTCCAGCTTCGAGGTCGACCGGCTGAAGCCGTACCTGGAGTTCGAACGGGTCCTGCAGCAGGGTGTCTTCGCCGCGGCAACGGCGTTGTACGGAATCACGTTCGTCGAGCGGCCGGAGCTGGTGGGCTACACCGGCCAGGCGCGCGTGTTCGAGGTGCGGGAGGCCGATGGGAGCCAACTGGGTGCGCTGGTGATCGACCCGTACACGCGTCCGAGCAAGAAGGGCGGGGCGTGGATGACGTCCATCGTCGATCAGTCGACACTGCTGGGGACGCTGCCGGTGGTGACGAACACCTGCAACGTACCGCCGCCGGCACCGGGATCGCCGAGCCTGATGTCGTGGGACAACGTGATCACCCTGTTCCACGAATTCGGGCATGATCTGCACGGCCTGCTGTCCGACGTTCGCTACCCGTCGCGGTCGGGCACCTCGGTGCCGCGTGACTTCGTGGAGTTCCCGAGCCAGGTGAACGAGATCTGGGCGTGGGAGCCGTCGTTGATCAAGAAATTCGCTCGCCATCACGAGACCGGTGAGCCGGTGCCGGCCGAATGGGTGCAGGCGTTGGTGGCGAGTCGCGAGGAGTCGGGGTATCACACGCTGGAGCTGCTGAAGGCGATGATCCTGGACCAGGCGTGGCATCAGACGCCGCTGACCGCGCTGCCGGTCGACGGGGCCGGTGTGGAGGCGTTCGAGTCGGCTGCCCTGGAGAAGGCGGTGGTGGCGTTTCCACTGGTGCCGCCGCGGTACCGGTCGGCGTACTTCCAACACATCTTCGCCGGCGGCTATTCGGCTGGCTACTACTCCTACCTGTGGTCGGAGGTGATGGACGCCGACACGGTGGCCTGGTTCGGTGAGCAGGGCGGGATGAACCGGGAGGCCGGGGAGGCATTCCGTCGCGGGCTGCTCGGGCGTGGCGGCTCGGTCGAGGCGATGGAGACCTATCGCGGCTTCCGTGGCGCCGATCCCGACGTTCGGCACCTGCTGGTCCGGTTGGGCCTGGAGAATTGATCGTGGACGCCACCGGCTCGGGGATCATCGGTGATCCGTCCACCGATCCGGTGGTGACGGTGGCGCGAGCGATCGGGTCCAACGGTGAGGTGGCGCTGCGTCGGCGTGGTGATGGACCGAATGCGGTCTGGGAGTTGATCATCAACGGCACGTTCGCGATGGATTCGTCGGAGACGGTGTCGGAGCGGATGTTGGCGCGGGTGGCGTTGAGTCATCATGCGCGCGCTGGTCGATCGCCGGGGGCGGTGCTGGTGTGTGGGCTCGGCCTGGGATACACCGCATTGGGGTTGCTGCGGGGGCCGGTCGACCAGGTGCACGTGGTCGAGCGGGAACAGGTGCTGATCGACTGGGCCCGCGCCGGGTTGACTCCGACGTTGGCGTCGGTTGTCGGTGATCAACGGACGAGGCTGCACGTGGCCGACGCCGCTACGTTCCTCTCCGCACTGCCGGCCGGCGTGCCTGCCGCCTGGCAGGCGATTCTGCTCGACGTCGACAACGGACCGGACTTCCTGCTGCACGAGAGCAACGCGTGGTTGTACGAGCGTGGCGGGCTTGCCACGTGCTGGTCGCGGTTGGCGCCCGGCGGGATCCTGGCCATCTGGTGCCAGGGCCGCAGTGCCGAACTGCACGCCGAGCTCGTACGGCTGGATCCCGACGCCGCTGTGGTCGAGGTCCCGATCCTGCGCGAAGGCCACAGCATCGACTACGCGATTCATCTCGCCCGGCGCCCCGAGTCACGAGCGGGTTCAGGCGAAGGCAGGTCCTGAACGTGTCGCTGCCCGGCTGGCGCCGTGCACGATGACTCACACGTCGCGACGTTGTTGGACGATCCCGCCCAGCACGAGCGCCAGGACGCTCCACGCACACAGCGTCACGAAGCCCAGCAGGGGTGAGAGGTTCTGCGCAGAGTTCTGCACGGTCATCATCTGGGCGCCCGCAATGTAGGGCAGAAACGGAGCCACACCCTCCAGCCCAGGAATGTTCTGCGCCAGGACGGGCAGCACGAGGAAGATGCTGAGCACCACCACCAGTCCGGCGATGGTGCTCCGCAGAGCCGTCGTCACGCCGATCGCCAAGGCACAGCACAGGACGAGATAGACCGTTGCCCCCAACGTGACGCGTACGGCGTCAGCACTCAGGATGGGGGCGCCCTGCCCACCGAGAAGCACCTGAGCCAACGAGAAGGAGAGAACGGAGGACACCAACCCGACAGCGGCGATGAGTCCGCAGCAGGCCAGTGCCTTGGCCAGCAGCGCAGGGAGGCGACGTGGCACCGCGAGCAGGGTGGAGACGATGGTGCCGGTGCGGTACTCGGCTCCCGTAGCCAGGACAGCGAAGACCAACACGCAGATCTGTCCGAGGTCGATGCCCGAGGTGCCGGCGTTGACGGGATTCCAGTCGCCAGTGTCGAGGGTCATCCCCTGCTCGATGGCTCGCCGCACCGAAATCGCTCCGACTGCGGTCATCGCCATGATCACTGGCACGGTGAGCAGCGCCAGTCCGATGGTGCTGGGCAAGGTCTTGATCTTGATCCATTCGGCCGCGGTGAGGCGGCCAATGTCTCCCCGACGGCTGGCATGCGGCGATGTCGGGCGGTCGATGGTGACGGGGTTCGTCATGGTTCCCTTCTGTGGGCGAGATGGTTCGTTGAGTGTTGTCGTTGATCTCACGTGAGACTGCGGTGCTCGGTACTTCCTGCGGTCAGGTTCAGGAAGGCCTGCTCCAACGAGTCCGTTCCTTGGGAGCGCAGCAGTTCGTCGGGGCTGGCGTCGGCAAGGAGTCTGCCCTCGCCGATCAGGACCACGTGATCGGCAACCGCACGCATCTCGGTCATCAGGTGGCTCGAAACGAGTAGGGTCCGCCCCTCATCAGCAAGGCCACGCATGGTGCTCCGGAGCCAACGCATGCCTTCGGGGTCGAGGCCGTTCGCGGGCTCATCGAGGATGAGCACTTCGGGATCTCCGAGCAGTGCGGCAGCAAGACCCAACCGTTGCCCCATGCCCAGGGAGAAGGTGCCGACTCGACGTCGTGCCGCGGGAGTCAGCCCGACACGATTCAGGACCTCGTCGCCGCGTGGCAAGG
>JAKDKP010000400.1 GCA_030453285.1 Propionibacteriales bacterium | reverse complement strand
TCGCCCGGGCGCACCAGCGAGGTGGTTCCCGATGAAGTGGCTCGTACTGGCGGGCGGAGGCATCTGTCTGACAATCGCATTTCTGGCGATCACCAAGGACGACTACACGCAGGGGATCTACTACCTGCTGCTCGCCTGGTTCATCGCGTGGAACGACGCCATGTACCGGAGCCAAGGCGGTGCCCAATGAGCAAGCTCACCGAGAAGGCACACCCGCTCGACCGCGAGCACTGGACCCACGCCTACATCGCCGCCCAGGTCGACAAGGCCCCACCCCTCACCGTCGAGCAGCGCGACCGTCTCCGCGTCACCCTCCATCCCACCGCGGTCGCCGCGGCCCTCCGACGAAAGGCAGCAGCATGAGTCTCCCAAGTATCCCCGTCGACACAGGCACCCATCACGGCATCCACTGGGCTCTGTGCACAGCACCGCTCTATGGCGCCATCAACGGGTACGCGCAACTACCCGAAGGCCACCCCTGGCGCGACCAGGGTCTCCAGATGGGAATCGATGGTGGTCCCGATGTCCATGGCGGCATCACCTACGGCCCCGCGCCCGACGGGTGGATCGGCTTCGACTTCCTGCACGCTGGCGACCACTGGCCTGGCTCACCCATCCCCGCATTCCCTCGCGACGCTGAGCGCACCAAGGCCGACGTTCTCTGCGAAGCATTGAATCTGTGTGAGCAGATCGCCGTTACCCGCCGCGAAGCCGGGACTAGGACGGCCCACGGCCTCGAACCGGTCGCTGAGCGGGTCGTCATGCGCTCGCGCAAGCCCGGTTATCTCGGCGCCCTCATACTCCATGGATATGACGAACTCGGCCCCTTCAGTCTCGAATTCGCCGTCAATCCTGAAGAGGGCGTCACCCTCGAGTACGACGCGGAGGTCACCCGATGACCGCCACCAAACCCGAGGTCCTATGGGAGCCCGATGTCGACCAGCTCGACGCCCTCCCGCCCGGGACCGTGATCCAGCTCGATCACATGAACGACGACTTCCCGGACAAGCGCCCGCGGGCCGCCAAGGTCACCCGGCACCAGTGGGACTTCCGCGACGGCCGCGCCACCTCGCCGATGATCATCCGAGCCTGCACCTTCAAGGGCATCGAGATCCTCGAGCGCGGCGAGTGGGTCACCGAGCCCGGCATTCATCTCGACATGGACGAGGACCGCTACCACGGCGACCCCGTGGAGGCGGGCAGCCTGTCGGTCTCCCGGCTGAAGACGCTGATCCAGCCCGGCGGCCCGGCTCGATTCGCCTGGGATCGGACGCACCCCCGCGGCGACCGACCCGAGTTCGACTTTGGGCACGCGGCTCACGCTCTCGTCCTTGGCGCTGGCGCACCGCTGCACCGGCTGAGCTACGACGACATGCGCAGCAAGGCTGCCAAGGAGGAAGCCTCTACTGCTCGCGCCAAAGGTGCGGTGCCCCTGAAGCCGAAGGAGTACGACCAGGTCGTCGAGATGGCCGCCGCCATCGAGTCGACTCCGGGAGCACAAGCCGCCCTCGCTGGCGAGCCCGAAGTGTCGGCATTCCGCCAGGACGACGAGTCTGGACTATGGCTCCGCGCCCGGTTCGATGTCCTCGGCGACCATCACCTCGGCGACTACAAGACTGCTGTCAGCGCCGACCCTGACACCTTCGCCCGCAAGGCCTACGAGTTCGGCTACGACATGCAGGCCGCCCATTACCTCGCCACCGCCGTGGCCCTCGGCGCGGTGCCGGCCGATGCGCCGTTCCGCTTCGTGGTCCAGGAGAAGACCGCGCCCTATCTGGTCAGCGTGATCGAGCTGGACCAGAGCTACCTCGAAATCGGCACCGAGCGCGTCCGCCGAGCCATTGACCTCTACGCCGCCTGTGTCGCCGCGGGCGATTGGCCCGGCTACCCGGCCGATGTCGTCACCGTCGG
Organism: Propionibacteriales bacterium; assembly: GCA_030453285.1. Taxonomy (GTDB): domain Bacteria; phylum Actinomycetota; class Actinomycetes; order Propionibacteriales; family Propionibacteriaceae; genus Carbonicoccus. Next base: position 1,587 of record JAKDKP010000400.1, on the reverse strand, counting down.
TCCACCTCGGTGGGCAACCTCCCCGCTGACCAGTGACGGCGCCACCGCCCTTGACCCCGACCTCGAGCAGCAGATGCTCGCCCTCATGACCGACCAGAAGGAGACCCCACGATGACCGTCCAGAACCGCGAGAACAGCAAGCCCACCGTCGCCGACACGATCCGCAGCTTTGCACCTCTGATCGCCCAGTCGCTGCCCAAGCACATCGACGGCGACCGATTCACTCGACTGGCCCTGACCACTCTCCGCAAGACGCCACAGCTTCAGGCGTGTGACCCGCAAAGCTTCGTGGGTGCCCTCCTGACGGCCTCAGCCTTGGGACTGGAGCCTGACACCAACGGTGAGGCGTACCTGGTGCCCTACGGCAAAGAGTGCACTCTGATCATCGGCTACCAGGGGGTCGCGAAGCTGTTCTGGCAGCACCCGATGGCCGCCCGGCTATCTGCTGAGTATGTCTGTGAGCGCGACGAATTCAACTTCGACAAGGGCTTGACGCCTTCTCTGCACCACACGCCTGCCACTGGTGATCGTGGTGAGGTGGTGGCCTACTACGCCATCGTCGGCCTCACCAACGGCGCCACATGGTTCGACGTATTCACACCGGAGCAGATAGAGAAACTGCGCGGCAAGACTCGCAAAGGAGCAATCGCCGACCCTGAGCATTGGATGCAAAGGAAAACCGCCCTCAAGCAGGTGGTCAAGCTCGCCCCGAAGGCGACCCAACTGCAGCAAGTCAACGCAGTCGACGAGAAGCCGGGCACCATGCAGGCCGCCCAGCAGATCACCCGGCAGGAGGTGCCCGAACTCGCACCGGTGCCAGATGGTGTGAATCCGTACACCGGTGAAGTCATCGAACAGCCCGCCGATCAGCCAGCAGGTGAGTCCCGATGACGTACGAGCCACAGCCCAGCGAACTGCGCAGGGCCGCCGTCGGATGCATCCTCACCGTGGTGGTCCTGGTCGCCATCATCGTCGTGATTGCGATCCTGGCGGTGACCCAATGAGCGTCATCGCCATCGTGCGCAAAGACCGGCGCCCCTTGCCCCATCCGGCGCGATGGAGCTACCCCTGGATCGTCGAGGCGCATAGCGACATTCACGATAGGTACACCTACCGGCGGCAACACTTCGCTACCTGGGCCGAAGCCATGCGTCACGCCGATCGTGTCACGAGGACCCAATGAGTACCGGGAACCCTTGCGTGATGGGAATCGACCTCTCGCTCACCCGGACCGCAGTGGCGACGCTGACACCAAGAGGTTCAAGGGTCAATTCTCACCCGACCTTCGGGCGCAAGGAGGCCACCCTTACGGAGCGGTGGAAGCGGCTGGATGAAATCGCGGGCTGGGTGCTTGGCCAGGTCAACCTTTCGGAAAACTTTGTGGTCATTGAGTCTCCAGCGCACGGTCAGGCGACCGGTTCGCACCACGATCGGTCTGGCCTGTGGTGGATGATCGTCAACCAACTCGCCGTCCTGAGGGTTCCTGTCGTTGAGGTTGCCCCGACCAGTCTGAAGAAATACGCGACAGGCAAAGGCAATGCGGGCAAGGACGAGGTAATCCTCCGCAGCGCACGCCGCTACGGAGAT
>JAKDKP010000399.1 GCA_030453285.1 Propionibacteriales bacterium | reverse complement strand
CACCGAATACAGCTACTACGGACTGGCGCCACTCCGGGCCGCCACCACCATCGACCGGGCCGTGGTCGTCTTCCAGGACGAGTTCGAGGGCTGCGGCACCTGCTACACCGATCGTCGGCTCGCCTTCGCTCGTGAGGCGTACGACCTGTACACCTGAGCACACCCCAGCACCCGAATCGGACCCTCAATGCGGTTCCCCGTCCGGGCCACGCCTGACGTGTCCGGTACGTGACAACCGACCGATCGCCGATGGCCGGGACCGATTGACGGTCCGATTCGGGTGTTCCCTCAGCCCAGCTCCGCGCCCGGCTTCCCGTTCTGCACCACGTACGAGGCGCGCGTGCTGACCGGTGCACACGGCTCCAGCACGTACGGCACCACCCGGAAGTCATTGCGCCATTCATCGCGGGTCACGGTGACCCGGCTGTAGCCGCGCTGGATGTTGTAGAACTTCATGTGCTCGTTGGCGGCCAGGAACTTCTCCCCCTCAGGCGTCATGTCTGCCCCGTTGCCGCCGCTGCTGATCGAGGTGCCGACGAACTCGGTCCCCACCACCGGTGACGCAGGATCGTCGTAGTCGGTCTTGAGGTCCATCGCGTAATTGGTGTGCCGGTCACCGGTGATCACCACCAGATTGTCCACCGAGCGTTCCTTGGCCGCCGCCAGCACCTCATTGCGTTCGGCCACGTATCCGTCCCACGGATCGGTCCAGATGTGCGTCACCTCCGGGCTGGGATCCCAGTCGGTCTGGGCGATCGGGGCCTGGTTGCCCAACACCTGCCAGGTCGCCGGCGATGACGAGAATCCGTCCAGGAGCCACTGCTTCTGCTGGCCGCCCAGCATGGTCAGGTCGGGGTCGTACCGCTGCTGGCAGACGTCGTGGTCGCCGTCCCCGCACGGCTGGTCGCTGCGGTACTGCCGGGTGTCGAGCATGGTGAAGTCGGCCAGGGTTCCGTACGGGAGCCGTCGGTGCAGCCGGACGTCGGGGCCCGACGGCATCTGTGCCCGGCGGAGCGGCAGGTTCTCGTACATCGCCTGGAACGCTGCGGCCCGACGGAGTCGGAACACCGCGGGATCCTGATCGGGTTCGGAATCGACCTGGGAGATGTCACCGGCCCAGTTGTTCTCCACCTCGTGGTCGTCGATGGTGTGGATCCACGGGAAGGCCGCGTGCGCCTTCTTGAGCGGCTCCTCGGACTTGTACAGTGCGTACTGCAGGCGATAGCGGGCCAGATCGAAGGTCTCGCCGTCGAACTGCGCCGGCAACCTCACCCCACGCTTGTTGGTCTTCAGGCCGTACTCGTAGATGTAGTCGCCCAAGTGCACGACAAGATCAAGATCTTCCTCGGCCAGGTGGTCGTAGGCGGTGAAGAGGCCGTCCTGCCAGGCCTGGCAGGAGGCGAAGGCGAATCTCAACTCGGCGTTGTCGGCGCGGAGATCTGGCGCGGTCTTCGTCCGACCCACTGGCGAGATGTCGCGCCCCACCCGGAATCGGTACCAGTACGGCCGATCGGCGTCCAGGCCGGTGACCTCGGGATGCACCGAGTGCCCCAACTCGGGCATCGCCAGCACGCTGTCGGTGCGGACGATCCGGCGGAACCGTTCGTCGGCCGACACCTCGTAGCGGACCCGGACCGGCTGATCAGGCATGCCGGCCATCCCATCGGCGGCGAAGGGCACCCGGGCCAGCCGGGTCCACAGCACGAAACCGTCATACGACGGGTCGCCCGAGGCCACGCCCAGGGTGAACAGATCGCCGTCGGCGGCCGGCATGGCGTAGGTGTTGGTGGCGGTGACCGCACCGGTGCCCAACAGGACGGCGGCGGTGCCGGCACCGCCATAGCCGAGCAGCCGTCTGCGGGTGAGGTGGCCAGAAGTGGGGGTCATGTCTGCTCCTCGTACGGGGACGCGGTCGGGGATCCGAGCCGCCTCAGACATTCCTGCCAGTCACAGGCAACACCTGGGCAACGCCCACGTGAATGGATCACGGCGGCCAGTGATCACCTGAACCACCCAGAACAGTTCTCCCAGAAGCGCCGCAGAGGGCCGGCCCCTGATGGGGCCGACCCTCGACGGATCGGGCGGACGAGCTACCGGCAGAAGGTATCGGTCAGAGCGTGCCCGACTCCTCCAACGCCTGCACACCCTTGTCGCCGAACTCCTTCTTGACCTGGTCACGCAACAACTGCTCGGACTGGCCATCGGCGAGCAGATCGGACACCGGCATGGCCTTCGTCCGCGCACCGGCTGGACCAGCCGGCGTGAACGGATCGGTGAACGTCGGGCCGACGTGCTTGGCCTTCTTGTTCAGCTTCGCCCACGACTCGAAGGTCTGGGTCTCGTTCGGCAGGGGCTTGGCCTGGGTGACACTGATGTCCTTCGGCTGCTTGCCCTTCAGGAAGTAGTCGACGATCGGACGGTCGACCTTCTCGGTGCCGTACGGGAAGTTCCCGTGCGAGCCCTCGTTGTCGATGGCAATGAAGCTGGTGTTGGGCAGCTTCGTACCGGAGTTGTAGCCGCCCTCCCAGCCAGTCTGCGAGTCCTGCTCACCCTGCACCACGATGGTCTTCGGGCACGACTCCGCGTTGGCCACCGGCATCAGGGTGTTGGTACGCCAGAACGCGCAGATCGGCACATCCAGCAGGCCCCAGCTCGCCGACAGCGGAGCCTTCTTGGCCAGCTTGGCGTTCCGGGCTTCCCAGTACGCCGCACCTTGGGTCCACTGGCCGTCGTTGCAGCGGATGAAGTCGAAGGGCTCGTTGAGCGTGCCCTTCGCCATCGCGGCCGAGGCGCTCCGCCGCTGCTTCTCCTGAGACTTGGTGGCGACCTTCGTGAGGGGAGCCAGGTCCGACCGCGCCTTCGTGACGGCCTTCTTGGTCTTCCCGGTCGTCCGCTTCTCGACCTTGGCCAGCAGGGCGTCGGCCTCATTGGCCGGGTTGGCGGACTTCGCCGCCGGAGCATCGCCCTCCTCCCCGATCTCGATCAGCGACTTGACCACGTCACCGGCCAGCGGGTAGGCGGCATTGTTGGGGAAGGCGCTCGAGGCGCCGGTGAGCAGCCACATGAACAGGATGGTGAAATCGTCGAGGTTCGCCGTGGCCTTCAGGTAGCGCTGGTGGATCACCTGCGGGTTGGTGCCCAGCCCGTAGGTGTCGTCCTGCCGGGCGATCCAGTTCATCATGTGCATGCTGAACTGACGGTCACGTGCGATCGGCTGAAGGTTCCACGTCGACTCCAGGGTCGGCTGGGTGGCGTCGATCGCCGAGTCCAGGACGAACTTGTCGCCGTACGTGGTGCCGAAGACCTTCTCGTACCAGGCGCCCAGCCAGGTGCCGTACGAGTAGCCGACATAGCTCAACTTCGGCGCCTTCAGCAGACTGCGGATGAAGTCCATGTCGTACGCGGTCTGCTCGGTGCTGATCGTGCGCACGTCCTCGTTCTCCGAGCAGGCCTTGCCGGCTGCCTTCAGTTCGGCGTACGGATCGGTCGAGGCGCTGTCCCAC